>CAZKAN010000050.1:1346-5867 GCA_964550925.1 uncultured archaeon
TCCGCCGACTGGGAAGCCGGATGCGGACGCGTGGTACAATTTCCAGAATTCAAACAACAAGCCTATGCCCCCGCGGAAGGAGAAGTATTGATTGAATTCACCCCGCTCAACGTGGGAAGCTTTCCCTTTCATTGCAGTATGAAAATGTTCAATGGAACAATAGAGGTGGTCGAATGAAAAAAACGATTAAAACAAAAGGAATGCACTGCTCGAGCTGCGAGATACTCTTGCGAGAGGCCATTGAGGAAGCGGGAATCAAAGTGATTTCTGCAAACCACGCCAAGAATGAAATTGTGGTGGATGTGAAGGATGAAAATGCACTTCCAACCGTGAAAAAGGCCATTGAAAAGGAAGGGTACAAAGTCGCATAATTCAATATTGAAATATAATGCATGAAAAAAAGGAGAAAATCATATGACGCACACGATTCAAATCCCTATTCGAAATGTTTCCTGCGAAGCCTGCACGGTTGTCATTGGACGCATGCTCAACAAGTTCCCCCGCGCACGCGTCGAGAGTATTTCTCCGGACGCGCGCACGCTCACGATTACATGCGACGAAAAGGATGTGTCGGCTATTAAGGATAAACTCCGCGAATACAATTATTTGAATGAAGAACGCTCAACGAAAGAACACGTTTGGTTTGTGCTCGAACGCATTATTGGAAACAAAAAAGGGTTTGAGGGAGAACACACCATTCTCACGCAAACCATTGGAATCGCAGCCATTCTATTTGCGGTGTTAGGAGCACTCTATTTTACGATTATTCCCGCCAGCGAATACACGCAGCGGATTCTCCCCATTCTCGGACTCATTCCGTTGGGAATTGCCCTCAACGCGGGAGCGTTAGCCCACATCAAACAAGTACGCACGCATTTCACGTGCGCAAATGGAATGATGGCAGGAATGATTATTGGAATGATATCCGGATTCCTCGCGGGAGCGATTGCGGGGGCCACGAATGGAATGTTTGTGGGCTCATTAGTGGGAATGGTCATTGGAATGGGCGTGAGTGCGTGGGCATTACGTACGAATGGAATTATGAGCGTGCTCGAAGGGCTTATGGCCGGGCTCATGTCCGGAACCATGGGGGCAATGTTGAGCGTCATGATGCTGCTCGACCACTTAGTGGAATTCTTGTACATCCTGTTTGGCGTTGGTGGAGTGATCCTCGCGGGAATGAGTTATTTTATGATTAAGGAAGTGGGACCCATTCAACACGAGAAAAAGATTTCATTTGCCACGATGGTGGGAATTAGCATTCTAGTGCTTTTGGCAATCATTGCCATTATTTTTTGGGGACCTAAATCCGCATTCACCTGGGGGGGATTTTCATGAAGAAACTTGAACTCGCTATTGATGGAATGCACTGTGCCTCGTGTGCAGTATTGATTACTAAATCATTAGAAAAAGTCCCCGGAGTCAAAAACGCGAATGTTAATTATGGTACGCAAAAGGCACGCGTGGAGTATGACGAGAAGCAAGCGAATGAAAACATGTTCATTGACGCGGTAAAAAAACGCGGATACTCCGCGAGCATGGATGTTTCCTCACAACGCGAACAAGAAATTCGCGCGAAAGAAATTACTGAATGGAACAGTGTTTGCATTTCCCGCACTCATTATTGGAATGTTCCTCATGGAATTTCCCATGCGGGAATGGGTTCTCTTTGCACTTGCAACGCCGGTGCAATTCTATGTGGGAAGACATTTTTACCAAGGCGCATACACGGCACTGCTCAACAAAACGGCCAGCATGGATACGCTCATCGCATTAGGAACGAGTGCCGCGTATTTTTACAGCGTCGCCACTCTTGCAGGGTTTGGAGATGAACAATACTTTGAAGTGGGGGCGGTGCTCATCACTCTTGTAATATTGGGAAAATACCTCGAGGCGCTGGCGAAGCGAAAAACGAGCGAGGCGATACGTAAACTAATGGACTTAAGTCCAAAAATGGCCCGCGTTTTGCGTGGAAAAAAGGAAATGGAAATTCCCGTTTCCCAAGTGGTTTTGAATGATTTAATTGTGGTGCGCCCGGGCGAACGCGTTCCGGTAGATGGAATGATTACGGAAGGGCAAACGAGTTTAGATTAAAGCATGATTACATGAGAAAGTATTCCCGAGGAAAAAAAGAATGTAGATACGGTCATCGGGGGAACGATTAATCTGAATGGAAGCATCACGTTTCGCGCCACGGGAATTGGAAAAAATACCGTGCTGGCGCGCATTGTCCAATTAGTGGAGGATGCGCAGGGAAGCAAAGCGGACATTCAACGATTCGCGGACCAAATATCCGCGGTGTTTGTTCCCATAGTAATCGTGATTGCACTCATTACATTTGTGGGATGGTTAACACTCGGGCAGGCCACGCTGGCATTTGCCCTTGTTACGAGTGTATCCGTCCTTGTTATCGCATGCCCGTGCGCGCTGGGCTTAGCCACTCCCACGGCAATTATGGTGGGAACGGGCGTAGGAGCGGAGAAAGGCATCCTCATCAAAGGGGCGGAAGCATTGGAAACGATGCACGCGATTGACACGATTGTGTTTGACAAAACAGGAACGATTACGGAAGGAAAGCCCCGTGTAACGGACGTGTGGTTTGCTCCGAAACAAAATGAAAAAGAAGCATTATCCATTTTACGCGGATTAGAGGAAAAATCCGAACATCCGTTAGCGATGGCGATTGTTCAATATGTTCAATCCCACAAAATTTCTTCCGCCAAAATAGAAACATTCAAAGCATTATTTGGAAAAGGAGTCATGGGAAAACACGCGCGAAGTGAATACAAGGTTGGAAACATCCGCTGGATGGAAGAACAAAAAATTTCCTTACGTGAACATGAAGAAATGATTGCACAATGGGAAAACCAAGGAAAAACAGTCATGGTGTTTGCGAGCGGAAGAAAAGTATTGGGAATTATTGCGGTAGCGGATGTGCTGAAAGAAAGTGCCCGCGCAACCATTTCGGAATTAAATCACATGAAAAAAGAAATTTGGATGATTACAGGAGACAATGAACGCACCGCGCGCGCGATTGCTGCCCAAGCGGGAATTGTTCACGTGTTTGCACACGTTTTACCTGAACAAAAGGCAGAATATGTAAAAAAACTGCAAACACAAGGAAAGAAAGTCGCATTTGTGGGGGATGGAATCAATGACGCTCCTGCATTAGCGCAAGCGGATTTAGGAATTGCCATGGGAAGCGGCACGGACATTGCCATTGAGGCAGGAGACATTGTGTTGATGAAAGGAAACCCGCATGATGTGGTGAATGCACTCATACTAGGAAAGGCCACGATGAACAAAATCAAACAAGGAATGTTCTGGGCTCTCGTGTATAACGTGTTGGGAATCCCCATCGCCGCAGGATTATTGTACCCGTTCACGGGATGGTTACTCTCCCCCATTATTGCGGGAGGGGCTATGGCCTTGTCGAGCGTGAGCGTGGTGACGAACGCATTATTATTAAGGAAAATGAGATTCGCCAAAGAGAAATAGGGGACATTTACCCAATAAACTGGAGGAAGTACCTATGAAAAAAAACGACGGAATGAAACTGAATACTATGGCATTCGCCCTCGCGGGAGGAATCATCGGGTTAGTGTCCGTGTGGTTCATGCCTGGAATGATGGGATATGGCTCAGGAATGATGGGATTCAACAACACGGGGTATGCATGGATGATGGGGGGAGGATTCGGACTCAACATATGGATGGCACTCACCATGGGAATTATTGCCGGCATTTTTGCGTGGGTGTACAATACACTCATTGAGAAAATGAATTAGGGCAAAATTAAATAATTCTTCAATCAAGCAGGAAAACTATTTTTCCTGCCAATTTTTTATTTCAAATCCTTCAAAAATCGTGCGAGTTGAGACTGCCCTTTGATGGTCACGGCCTTCCATCCTTGCAATGAGGCGGAAAACGTGTTAATCCACATGTCGTCGCAAAAAATAATATGATCTTTCCGCGTGTGAAGCTTTTTTTCCAACGCGACGAATGCACTGGGGAATGGTTTCATTAAACCGGTTTCACACGAAAGGTTGACCACGTCAAACAGGGAAAGATTTCCCCGCGAACGGTGAAATTCTGCCTGCGCGGTATTCATGTCGGATAACACAGCAAGCTTCCACCCGGCTTTCTTCAAGCGCTTCAATTCGTTTATCACAGAATTGGAAAAACTTCCTTTAGAGGAATACATTTTCATGATGGTGCGCGAAAAAACTGCGTCACTAATTTTCTGGTCAAACACGTGCTCATAGAATTTTTTCGCAGACATTTTCCCAAGTTGAGCGTCTCGCAAGTTGAGAAACCAACGCAGGTAAATATCCCACCGCGACATGTGAATTTGCTTGGCTAATTGACCCAGAATCCAGCGCTCGGAGTTAGGAATGAGCACCCCGTGCACGTCTAAAACAAGCCAATACGGACGTTTAACCAATGAAAAAGACTTCCGAGAAACAGACTTACTCGTTTTCGCTCGCATGATGAGTGAGCGGGAGATTGGGGATTAAATGCC
>CAZKAN010000051.1:0-5634 GCA_964550925.1 uncultured archaeon
TGTACCCAGGATTGGTAACCCGTGTGAAATATTCCGAACAATAGGATGGACGCAATGCTTCCTAACCACGCGTAAATGATTCCTCTGAAAAATAATTCTTCTATCGCAACGTTTCCTATAATGCGCGTAATGGTTTCCGCATCAAACGTGCGCAGTGTGGAAATGGTTTGTTCCACGAGTTGGGTGTCATTAATCCCCATGCTTTTAGTGAAGAGGTCGATGAACAAACTCACAATGAGTAATTGGCAAAAAATAATGATTCCTTGCAAAATGGTTTGTCGAAGAGAAAATGACCCCATGATCGTGGCGAGTGGTTTTTTGAAAAGGAGAATGAGTAGAATGCTCGCGAGGAGCATTCCTAGTATGGGTAAAACGTAGAGCGCGGTTACGCTGATTTGGCTTTCCATTCGCTATACCCGCAGTTTCCGCAGCTTTCCCTGGTGGAGTGTTGGGCGAGGAACACTCCGGGTCCGCACTTGGGGCAATGTTTGCGTGCGCGTTTGATTTGTTCTCCCTTGTTCTCGTATAAGGCTGATTTGCTTGTCTTTTTCTCGTTTGCACCTTTTTTGGGAGCTTCTTTTCCGGCCATGTTTACTCACCTTTTCCTTGTTTAATGGTCATTATTTCTTTTCTTCGTCTTTTTTCTTTTCTTCTATTTGTTCGCCGTGGCGTTTGCGCATGTGCGTGGATTCAATTCGTTTCAAGTCTTCCACACTATCGTATTTTTTGGCAAATCCCACAATGCGAGTGCTTCCAAACTCGTGGTCGATTTCATCTACCATGACGAGTTCTTCATTCACGCCCAATGATCCGGCGATTTTGGCTCGGACTTCGGCTCGAGAAGGGGTTTTTTTCACGTTGAGTATTTCGAAATTAATTTCCTCTCGGTGCAAGAGCATGTTTTTGTGTCGTCCTTCGATTTCTAATTCCATAGTCGTTCCCCCTTTTTTCCTCGAATCATCGGCTGAGTCGTAATGCGTATTTCCCATTGGTTTTAACGCCCATTTTTTGAGCGACTTCGCTTTTTTCCGCGTTTACAACGAGTGAGAATCCTGACCAGAACGTGGTCAAGTCAGTCCCCTTACACACGGGGCATTCTTTCACGTCTTCGGAGAGTTTGTGACAAGCGCGGCAGGCTTTTTCTTTACTCATTCGGAGTCGCCTCCCTTAGGGGGTGCTTTTTTCTTTTCCGTGCGAACGACTTTTTTGAGCTTGGCCCATTCTTTTTTGCCTAAGCCGGGTTGTCGCATGGTTAATCCAATTTTGGAATCGGGAATCGTGTTCTTCATGGACACGGAAACAATGCGTGCCATGACTTGGTCTCCCACTTTGAGCGTTCGTTTACTATCGCGTCCCACAAATCCGGGGACTTTAGCATCGTATGTAATGAAATCGTCTGCGATTTGAGAAACGTGAATGAGTCCCTCGACGGGTCCTGTTTTCAAGAATGCTCCAAATTCGGTGGCTTCGGAAATGAATCCTTCCACGGCTTCGTTGACTTGTGGCTTGTATGTTAATAGGGTGACTTCTGAATCAAAATACGCCGCGGCATCACCGGGGACAATTTTTCCTTCGCCTCTTCGTTTAGCATCCGTTACAGCAACCACAACCCCTAATTCGCTATCCACGAGTCCTTCCAAGTCTCCGCGAACAATCGTTAAGATAGACTGGTTCAAGTCGCTAGTGAACTTGTTGGGTGTCACTCGAATAGTGTCTCGTATCGTTGCAAGTGTATACATGGTTTTACCCCGTTGAACGTGTTAACGCGTTATTAGGCCCAGGCCACGTATTTGGACTGGCGTACGACAATGACTCGCTGGGGAGTGTTTTTAAGGCTTTGGCGCAGCCCTTTGTCGTTTGTAGCCACAATATAGCCTTTTTGGGCTAATTCTCGCAAGGCGGAATCGCCCCCCTCTCCACTGGCGGAGACGGTTTTGACCTTGTTTCGAGTTAAAAGTTCTAATGCAATTCGAGCCGCGACCCCGTCTTTTCCCTTTTCAATGGATAATGTTTGGAGTTCTTGCTTGACTTGGATGGGGACCACGAACGTGCAGTTTCCCACTAATTCAGTTATGCCCTCAAACAGGCGGAGTTTGAGCCGGACCACGTCTAATAGAAAATTCGTGTCTAATGCTACGTGTGGAACATCGATGATTATCACCCAGCAGGTATACTCCTCTCTGCGCGCTTTTACTTTAAATAGAACGTCCCCCCTCTCCCAATCAGGATGCTCTTATGAGCGTAAAACGAGGAGATGAATCACGTATGGATGCACTGAAATATTTTGATATTATTCTTCATCCGCAAGAAACCATGATGGCGGATTTGAAAGATGCCGATATGAATGCGGCGATGAAAACATTCGCGATAGCGGGTGCGTTAATTGGTTTAGTTGTTGGTATTGGAATTGCGATTGGAGGTTCAGCACTAAATCTGGGAATTCTTTCCTGGGCAGCGGTTATTGTTGCCCCCATCGTGCTTGCCATTGCTGTCGTGTTAGGCGCTGGTTTTAGTTTGGGAATCCCCTACTTGTGCACCAAATTAGTGGGTGGTACAGGAAAATTCGCGGGAAATTATTATTTGAGCTCGCGTCTTTTTTGGCCCATGATTTTTGCAGAGATTATTTTATTTTTAGTCGCACTCATCCCTATTGTGGGGGGAATTATTCAAATCGTGTGGATGTTTTACACGATGTATTTGTACATTGTGTTATTGTCCGTGGCTAATAATATTTCTAAAGTCAAAGCACTGATCGCGTACTTTATTCCGATGGTCATCGTGCTCGTGTTCCTCTTCTTTATTTTGGGAAGCGCGGTCTTAGGATTTATTGCCGCCATGGGCGCTGCGGGTGCCGCACCAAAATTGGGATGAATTTTTGGAAAAGTGGTTCGATTTTATCGAGCCACTCCCCATCCTGCTAATCTCCAGCCTGCTTTGTCGCGGCGGGAGATGGCAATTTTTTGTCCTTTTTCAATCGTCATTTTTCCTTTCAGGTTCATGTCTATCTGGTTCTTTTTCACGGAGACGATTTCCCCGACTAAGGTGTTGGTTCCAATCGTCAACACCATGAGTTCCTTAATGTGGGGGAACGGGAGTTTTTCTCCTAATAAACGGGGCAACTCGTTGAAGTCAATGCTCAAATAGTCCACGGGCGCGTGAAGCGTATTAGGTGCGCAGACGATTTGTCCTTTGAATTTGTCCATACTTGTGATACCTGGATCAAGCGTCGTTCCCATCGCGATGAGTCCACCTGGACGTGCCTCGGATAGTTTTCCGGAAGAAATATTGAGGGATTGTACTTCGATTTGAATGGTTTTTCCATTCACTCCAGGAGTGATTTCGACTTTTTGATGCGGAGAGAGTGTTCCTTGGACGATACTTCCTCCTAATACACCTCCTTGCAACTTTTCAATGGGCGTTCCCGGCTTGTTCACGTCGAATGATCGTGAAATATACATCTTCAAGGGTTTGCTCGCATCAAAATGCGGCGTTGGAATGTGTGTTTGAATTGCGTGAATGAGCACGTCAATGTTTGCATTAAAGTTGGCCGAGATGGGAATGATGGGCGCGTTCTCATACCCGTATTCTTTCAAGAATTTTTTTATTTCCGCGTGGCTTTGGAGTGCTTTGGTTTTGTCCACTAAGTCTACTTTGTTTTGCACCACAATAATATTTTTGATTCCGCCAATTTGTAATGCCATCAAGTGTTCAGCCGTGCGGGGTTGGGGGCATGTTTCATTAGCGGCAATCACGAGCAGGGCGCCGTGCATTAATGCTGCACCGGATAGCATCGTGGTCATAAGCGTTTCGTGCCCTGGCGCATCAATGAATGAGACTTTTCTCAAAACTTTTCCTTTATGTCCATTTTTTTCAGCGTGCACACCATATTTTTCTTCTCCACTCATGCTCGCATATTCGTAGAATGTCGTGTCCGCGTATCCTAAACGGATGGAAATTCCTCGTTTGAGCTCTTCCGAGTGCGTGTCCGTCCATTTCCCGCTCAATGCTTTTGTCAAACTTGTTTTACCATGATCCACGTGTCCAGTTAGTCCAATGTTGACTTCCGCTTGTATTGTAGAGTCGGAAGCGGGAGTTGAGTGATGAGTGCTTGTTTTTTCCGCTGCCGGAATGGTTGTGTTGTCTTCGCTTTGCGCGGCCAATGTCGCTCCGGCGGCCGATAACCCTGTTTTCTTAGTTTTAGTCTTCGTTGTTTTGGGTGTTTTTTCTTCGGTGGGGGTGGAAACTGAATCGTTGTGCGTACTTTCCGTCGCGGAATCGCTTGTTTTCTTCGTGCGAGGCATGTTTTCAACCTGAAAAGGTGGGGAAGGCTTCTTTAAACCAACTCAAGGGAGAGAGGAAATGAAGCCAATGGGTACTATTTCTTGGCTTCGCTTCCTTCCTTGGGGGCTGCGGGCAATAATTCGTCCAACGACTTGCTTCCCGAATGAGTGACTTTGATATTCAACTGGTGAATGTCATTGGCCACCGTGTTTCCGCGCAAGGGTCGTTTGCGTCGTTCTCCTTTTTCACCGTCGCGAAATCCCACTCCAGGATAAATCAAGAGTTTTTTTCGTCCGGTTCCGGGGAAATTACTTCGCATGGGAGTTCCCGTCTTGTCGCTCCCTCCCGTAATGATACCTTTGTATCCGTCTAATCCTATTTCACTCAAGTCCACTTCTTGTCCGAGTTTCATTCCTTGGAAAGGCATGCTCTCGACTTTTTTGACGTGCGCCTTGCGTGTTTTCGGGTCTGATACGACTATGTTCATGTATTATTCCTCCCTCTCTACGTTATTCGTTGAGGAGCGTGAGTTGAGTTGAGTGACGAAAGAAAGCAAGTCTTTCTCGTCTTCCGATAGTTGGGCGTTTATTTTACGCAATGTAACAAGCATGTTGGGCGTTAGGACAGTGTACAAAATGTCATTTTCAAACAAATTGCGTCCGACCACCGCGTCACTAATGGACACGGCCACTTCCGCATTTTTCTCGGCAATAGTAACGGATTCGTTTTCGGATTGAATCGCTTGGACACGCCCAACGAGCTCTCCTTTTTCATTCATCAATTCAACACCATTCTTCAATCGTCCTTCCACGATGCGCACACCCACGACCGCGGGTTTAGAATTGCGAAACGCAAAACCGGGAAGGAATTGTATTTTCGCAGGGAAAATAGCCTGTTCAAGTAGTCGTTTGTTTTTCTCCGCCTCTTGTTGTTGGACCCATTTCAAGTATTCTTCCGTAATCGAGTACACAATGTTGCTCTCGAAAATGGGAACTTGCGCGAGTTGCGCGTCCTTGCGTGCTGCATCTTGGATGAGTGTGTTGAACGCGAAAATAACTCCTAAGTAAGGGTCCTTAGCGCGAATGGCCGCTGCTTCTAATACATCGCGTCGCGTGATCTCCCCTACATCGGCGCGCTTGACTTTGATGTTGTGAGAATGGATGAGTTTCACGAGTGCTTCGAGGCTTCCTAACGTGTCCGTTTTCAAAATAATTCCAACATTGTCGCTTTCAATCTTGATGCGTTTGACTTCTTTCTCAATGATTTCTTTTTCGTTTCCATTTTTCACTACTAAAAAGGGACTTCCCGCTAATGCGTCATTCAAATTGGGAGCGGAAATTTTGACTCCCGTGG
>CAZKAN010000052.1:0-5456 GCA_964550925.1 uncultured archaeon
AATGCTTTAAAACGGCGCGGTGACTCGTTTAGCGTGTGTGGGATAAAACCCCTTTAATCGGCCAAATCGTTGAATGTTTTTCTTCCAGTGGAGAATTTCCAGAAAATCTCATCGAGTGCTTCGACGGGGACGCGTTTTTGTTGCATCGTATTTCGTTCACGCAGGGTCACGGTGTTCTCTTTGAGCGTGTCATAATCCACGGTGATTCCGAATGGTACTCCTACTTCGTCCGCTCGCGCGTAACGCTTTCCGATGCTCCCGCTTTCGTCGTAGAACGCATTCACGGACATGCGTTGCAAGTCTTGGAATAGTTTGTACGCGGCCTCGCTCATACCGTCTTTTTTCATGAGTGGATATATTCCTACTTTGTAGGGGGCAATGCGCGCGGGGATGTCGAGGAAGACGCGTTCTTCCTTATCATTTGTGTCCTTCACGAATGCCGCGTTTAACGTTGCAAGTAGGGTGCGGTCCACTCCCATGGATATTTCAAAAATGTGCGGGTAGAATCGTTCGGCTTGTCCTTCTTCGCGTATTTGCAAATCGGCTTTCGATTGTTGGGCGTGTGTTTTAACATCGTGGTCCGTGCGATAATTGCACGCCGCGAGTTCCACCCACGCGTCATCAATCTGTCCTTCAAAATCCCATGTTTCCGCGGCATAAAATGCGCGGGCTTCTTTTTCGAGTTCGCGAAATCGCATCGTGTTGAGTGCTATTCCGAGTGTTTCTCCAAATTGTTGGGTGCGTGCTAAATAGTATGCGACGAGTTTTCCGGAAACGATGTTTTGGTCCACGGCCTCTTGGCATGTTATCGCGTGCACTGTTTTGTCGGAAAGCAAATACAAGTTTAATGGGTAGTCTTTCACGTCTTCCCAACTCTCAACCTGGTTTATTTTTTGGGGATTGAAAAATATTTCCACGTCCATTTGTTCGAATTCGCGTTTTCTCATGAGTCCTTGTCGGGGGGCAATTTCATTGCGGAATGTTTTCCCAACCTGTGCAATGGGTAATGGTAATTTTACGCGTCCTTGTTTCCATATGCGTATGAAGTCTAAGAAAATGTTTTGGCAGGATTCGGGTTTCAAGTATCCGGGGTTTCCTTTGCTTGCTCCTACATCCACGCGCATCATCATGTTGAACTTAGTGGTGCGTTCAAATGGTTTTTTGTCTTTGGGGCAGACGAGATTCAATTCTACTACTTTTTGGTCAAAGTACTCTAAACTTGCTCCTTCCGGTATTTCGTGTCCGACTTTTTCTTCAATCAACTTGTCCACGCGATAGGGTGTTTTGCACGTTGAGCAATAAACTAATGGGTCGTTGAAGTTTTCGAGGTGTCCACTCGCGCGGAAGACGCTTTCCGGCAAAATAATGCTTCCATCAATTTCAAGTGCACCCTCGCGCTCAACTAATAATCGTCTCCATAGCTGTACGACGCGGTGTTTGATTCGCGCTCCCTCGGGTCCGTACTCATAAAATCCGGCCAAGTTGTCCGAGTATATTTCCGCGCTTGGAAAAAAGAGTCCTCTTCGCTGGGCGAGGTTGATGACTTCTTGGAGGGGCATATTCTAGGTGGAGGGAGGGGGTTATTTTAAAGCCTACCAACGCAACGTCTTCGTATGCCTCAGGATAGGCCCTTTTCGGGTAATAGTCAGTTGTTCGCGTTGCGAAAACGGTTGATGGAACAGACGAAGTGGTCTATTTCCACGTCTCTTTCCTCGAAGGATTCTCATATTATTCGCGCGGTCCAAACCAGCAAAAATCTCGAGGCCATTTACAACTTGTTGTACGAACAAACCCTTGAGTGGTATGCCTTGCATTTTCCGGAGATTCGTCAATTGATTCGCGACCCTCATAATGTGTTGGGTATTATTGTGCGTGCCGGCTTGCGTGAAAAGATTTCAACAGAAGTGGTTTCGCAATTCTACACGGATGAGTATTCCATCACGCGTTTAACGAATGCTGCGTCGCAGAGTGCGGGAGGGAGCATTGACGAGTACTCGCTCAAGGCCATTCAGGGAGTAGCGCAGGTGGCGTTAGACATTAAGAAAGAGCAATCCCGCTTGAATGAATATGTGTTGCGTGAGATGCGTGACCTTGCTCCTAATTTTACTGAATTAGCAACACCCATGATTGCTGCTCAATTATTAGCTAAAGCCGGGAGCCTGAAGCACTTGTCCGAGCTTCCCGCGTCCACACTTCAAGTTATGGGCGCGGAAGAGGCATTGTTTTCTCACCTCAAAACCAAAACACGACCTCCGAAGCATGGGTATTTGTTCAACCACCCGTTGGTGAAACCCCTTCCCAAGCATGCCCGGGGGAAAATGGCGCGCACGTTGAGTGGGAAGTTAGCCATTTGTATCCGGGTGGATGTGTTTGGCAAGTCACGCGTGGTCGAACAATACAAGCCTGCCCTGGAAGCTCTTTCCAAGCGTTTAGCTAAGTCTTCTCCCCGCGCACGTAAGCCGTTGAACGTGCGGAGACGCTGATAGGTTGTGAGTGTGCATGTCTTCATTCCTGCGCAAGGATGGAAAAAATTATTTTACCCGGTCATTCGTGAACGGTCAGCGCGTCTATGGGGAGCGTATTGTCACCGAAGGAAAGAGTGAATGGAGGGAGTGGAATCCTTATCGTTCTAAGCTTGCCGCGGCGTTGTGTGCTGGTTTGAAGGATTTTCCCATTCGTGAGGGAAGCGCGGTCTTGTATTTGGGTTCCGCTGAAGGAACGAGCATTTCTCACGTGTCCGATGTGATTGGGGAAAAGGGTGTCGTGGTGGGAGTGGATATTTCTCCCAAGGCCATGGCCACGTTTTCTAAGTTAGTTGAGAGTCGTTCGAACATTATTCCCTTGCTCGCGGATGCGAACCAACCTTCATTGTTGAGAAACGAATTAGGTGATTTTTCGTGTGACGTTCTTGTTCAAGATGTTTCGCAGCGCAACCAAGCGGATATTTTTGTTAAGAATTTGCGTGAGTTTGGAAAGAAAAATTCCCATGGCTTATTAGTCATTAAAGCTCGTTCCGTGGATTCGAGTATTTCTCCTAAAAAAGTGTTGGAGAATGAACTTGCACTCGTTAAACGTACTTTTTCCGTGTTACAAGTCGTTGATTTGAACTTGTTTGAGTCGGACCATTTTTTGATTCATGCCGTGAAGGGGGAAAAATAATGCACGCTCAACATGTGAAGAAAAGTTTGCCGTGGAAGAATGAACTATTGCGTCAATCATTTCATTTGGGTCTGGGTTTCTTTTTGTCGGGTGTGTTGTTTTTTTCTTCGTTGGATTTTTTTCGTGTTTTTCTACTTGGATTATTTTTCGTTGGTCTCGTTTTAGTACACGTTGCTCGTTCACGCGTGTTTCCTCCCTTGAATGAGTTACTTTCCCATGTTGAGCGTGGTCATGAACGCATTCCCGGACAGAGCGTGTTTCTCTTTTTGTTGGGGGCATTCGTTCCTTCGATTATTTTCACGGATTCATTTCCTGTTTTTTTGGGATTGTTTGCGTTAACGTGGCAGGATGGTTTTTCCACGTTAGTAGGAGTGCGTTTCGGTCGCACCACCATTCTCCCGGGCAAGACACTCGAGGGTTCGTTGGGTGGATTGCTTGCGTGCGTAGTAGGTTTGAGTCTCGTAGTTTCCTTGCCGGAGGCGATTATCTTGTCGTTATTAGCCACGTTCGTGGAGCTTCTTCCGGTGGATGACTCCCTGAGTATTCCGTTTATGGTCTCTGTAGCCTCCCTTTTCGTATTGTAGGGTTATAATCCGTTTCCTCCGTGTTTACGTGTGACCAGGGGCCCGTAGCTCAGCCTGGACTCAGAGCAGCTCCGTCCTAAGGAGAAGGTCGAGGGTTCAAATCCCTCCGGGCTCGTGCAATGCCATTCTATCTGGCTGGAGTTCGCCGGCCGCGCGACCTTTTTGATCAAACTTTCTACTGCGTTTCCACAACCACATTAATGGGTTCGTTCTGCGCCACGTCTCCCGTTTTGGGGTCTAAGTAAGAGAGTTGCACGAGGCAGTTTTGCGTTGCTCCCGGTAATGCTGTTGGCGGCGCGGTGATTTGCAAGGTTGTCGTTTTGCTGCTGCCCGTTTTTCCTTTCTCGTTGAGTGTTAAATCAAAAAAGAACGTCGTATCAAGTAGTTTGATGTACTCATCACAGCCGCCCGTTTCCAATAAAATATTTTCAATGGGCAGTGCTCCTAGATTTTCTATTTTCAATAATGCATTTTCCGTTTCATACGTTCCACTGGCATTTTTGGCAATGGTATAAGTTTTAGTCAGCGGCGCCCCATCGATGGTTGTTTTCATTTCGACTTTGGCTTCGGTCAAGTTGAGCGTGAAGGGAATAACTTGTGACCAGAATCCCGTGTAGAATTTGATTTCTCCTGTTATCGTGTCTGTGTTTGCGCTCGCGGGGGCGAATAATTGCATTTGCGCGGGAACACTGGCTCCTTTTTTTAACGCGTCAAAGGGTTGTGAGGGTAGCCACGTGAACCACGAGGATATTTCTCCGAGTGTGTTTTCTTGGGAACTCTTTACTATTACCTCTGCGCGTATGCCTTCGCTCAAATCGGCTCCTGCGTTGTTTTTGATGGTGAATGTTTTCGTGTAGAGTTTGTTGGCAGTGGCTGCAAATGTTTGGGGTGTTTTAGGATTTACATCGAGCGTGAATGTTTTGAATAACGTGAACGAGATTTTTTCTTCTTCTTTCACGTATTTCACGCGCACGGTTCCTGATTTGGTGTCTCCTGTCTTGGTGTTCGCTACTTTGATGGTGGAGGGAACGGAAATGAGTACGTTCACAATAACCGTTGAGTTGGCTCCCCCGGCAATGATGCTGGGTTGCGTCACGATGTCCATGGTTTCAAATGCGTCTTCGAAAACGAGTTCTACCGGCTCATTCGTCGTGCTGCCGAATTGTAGGGTAATCGTTCCCTGTGCGTCTTGTTGTCCCGCGATGAGTGTGTTGGGAAGATTCACGTTGATTAGTTTCACGTCCAATTCTTTTTCCACTATCATGGTTTGCGTGGACCCATCCTCCTTGTCTTCGGACGAAACACTGAATGAAAAATCCCTCGTATTCGTGTATTCGCTCCCGCTCGTGTCTACTTCTACGCGGTAATCTCCCGGTCTTAAATCAAGTGTGAGTGTTCCATAGAATGTTTTTACAGGTTGTGCGTTGCTTCCCTCGTACAAGAGTGCTTCCACGGAGTCAATTTCCATTCCTTCCGTGTCTTCCACGTTTATCGTGGTCTTGACTAAGGAGCCAATCAAATAATCATACAGGAAAAACCCCGCCACTCCCACCACGAGTAAGATGAGGAGTGATTTTCCATTTTTTTGGAGGAATTCTTTGGCCGTGTCAATCGGACTAGGTTGCGGTCCATACTCTCCGCCAAACCCTCCTTCATTCATGTCGTTAAACGCCCCTGCGTTATCGTTTTCCATCTCGGTTTCCGGGTACATGC
>CAZKAN010000053.1:0-5420 GCA_964550925.1 uncultured archaeon
CATAATCGGTAACATCAATGAAAACGAATGCATCATTACCACTTTTCACAGAATGAAGCATACTTCGTGCGCCGCGAAATTGTTTAAGATTGCGGGGAAATCCATCAAAAATAATATTCTTTTTTTTCAACGAGGAAAGATGTTCATGCAACACGTCGTATGCCACTTTATTACGAACAAGTTTTCCCGCACGAAGAAAACGATCCACTTCCTGAGCATATTTTCCCTTCCTTTGAACGTTTTCTCGCAACGCTTGACCCATGGAAAAAGATACCCATCCTTTTTTTGATAATAATTGAGCAACGGTTCCTTTTCCACTTCCGGGAGGGCCGACAAACACAATAATCATACAAAGTCTATTTTTTCCCGCGCTTATTAAAGGAAACCTTGATTCCCACGCAGACTTGCCACTTACTCGACGAAAAATCACTCACCTTACGAACGAATACTATTTTGAATGGGATTTTTTTTCCTAAAACACGAGAAATTTTTTCACGCACTTCCGTTTCAGGAGAATGATTGGAGACGAACATGTAACAGTGAATCAACCCCCCCTTGGGGGAGAGCCATTTAATCGCGACAGGAAGAAAATCAATCGCATTTTCAGGAGCGGGCATGATGACATGGTTACATTCGTTATGCGGAGTGATTTTTTCCACATCTCCTTGAATGGATTCCACCATCGAGGAAACGCGGTTGCGGAGAATGTTTTCCTGAACATATTTTTCAGCAGCCGGATTCCATTCCAAAGAGTAAACTTTCTTCGGGAATGCGTGCTTGGCGATTTCAATCGCATAGGGACCCACTCCCCCAAAGAATACGGCGACGATTTGTCCCTTTTTTACAAATGATGACACGCGCTGACGCTCCGTGGATAAACGCGGATTGAAGAATACTTTTCCCGCGTCCACGTGAAAGGTGCATCCCCATTCCGTGTATATCGTTTCCGGATTTTTTTGCCCCGCCACCCATTTTATTTTTTCCACACGAAATTTCCCAGAATGAATCCCTACTTTTTCATACACTTTTTTCACGCGCGGATTACAGGTTAATAGAGTGTTTCCGATAAGCATGCGTTTACGTTGTAACACGTCGGGGATTTCGATTAGGGCAAGGTCACCCAGCACGTCAAAGGAGTAAATAGCATGGGCTTTTTCGGAGGGGGATAACTTACTCTTTAAGGTGTCGCGGAAGGAGAGGGGCCTGTCCAAGATTGTACTCTTTTTACCCTGTTGAACGCGGGAAGGTCTCATACGGGAAGTGGAACGCAGGACCTTAAAAGAACCATTCTCCCTCACTAGGAAATGGACCCCGTGTCAGCATTCGTGGACGAATTTTTCATTCAACCCATTATTAACCCGGCCGTGCCCGGATACAATCTCGTGAACACGCTCACGTATGGGATTATTCTCCTCGGGCTCACGTTCTATGTGATTTACCCCGCGCTCAAAAAGAAAGGATTTGTTTTTGATTTTGCATTTCTACAAATGCTCATTCCATACATTATCTTCGCGACTTCCTTGCGCGTGTTGGAAGACCAACGCATCTTGACGCGGAGCGCCAACCCCCTTGATGCGGGATTTTACATTTTTACTCCCGGAATTTGGTTCCTCACATTCGCCCTTGTTATCATAGGAATAATTATTTGAAAAAAAATAGGAAAAGGAAATGTTGCGCGAGAAAATAAAATAAGCACGATAATGGGAATCATCCTCGCCCTCCCACTTGTTTTGTTTAACGTGTTGAACGCCCACGAATGGGTGGCGGCTGCCATCGTTGTTGCCGGAACGGGAATTATTTCCACGGGAGTATTTTGGCTCGGTAACAAATACGCGTGGAAGTTTCTCCAAAACCCACTCGCCAAGACCGCATTCATCGGACAAATGCTCGACACGACCGCCACATTCGTGGCACTCGAATTCCTTTCCTGCGGAGAACAACACGTGATCCCCCGTCTTTTGTTTGGAGCATTTGGCAACGAATCCTTTTTCGTGGTCAAAATTCCCCTCATTCTGGGAGTGCTTTACTTGTTAGATAAGGAATATGCTCACGGAAAGGAACCCGACGAAAAATTACTGGGATTTATTCTCCTATTCATCAGCATCCTTGGCCTCGCAACCGGGGGAAGGGACCTTTTCACCATACTCGTGGGGACGTGCAGTCCGTAAGGAAAAAACTTTCCTCGACGACACCATCCTATTAAATGCCCAAAGGAATAGTGGAAAGATATGCTCTACCTCATTGGATTAGGACTCAACACCAACCAGCTCACGCTCGAAGCGCTGCACACGATTCAACAATGCAACGAAGTCTACGTGGAAAACTACACGAGCAAATATGCGCAAGGAGAAGTGGCTGCGTTGGAAAAAATGATTGCCAAAAAAATCATCCCTCTCAATCGCAAAGGCGTTGAGGAAGACGCACTCACACTCATCGAAAAAGCCGCGCACGCAGCCATCGGATTATTGATTTTTGGAAACCCGCTCACCGCGACGACGCACATTTCTTTGATAGAAGAGTGTGTGGAGAAAAAAATTAATTACAAAATAATCCCCGGAATATCCATTTTCAATTATCGCGGGGTGTGCGGACTAGACGAATACAAGTTCGGACGCACAACGACGTTTGTTTTCCCCGTTGAAGGATATGAACCACTTTCAACGTTTGATATCATTGTCAAAAACAAGACACTCGGATTACATACGCATTGCTTGTTTGATTTGCATCCTGAAAAGCAGCGATTCATGACGATTGAAGAAGCCATTACATTTATTCAACACGCCGCGGGAGTGCGCAACGTGCCCATCCAAGGATGGATTGGCGTTGGATTAGCGGGAATGGGAAACGACGCGCAACACGTGAAAGCAGGATCCCTGCACGAATTGCAACGCGAAAAATGGAACGTGTTCCCCCAAAGCATGATTATTTGCGGCGACCTAAATGAGAGAGAACATGAATCCTTGCAAAAAATCGGAGGGCTCCCATGGTAAAAAAAACAAAAGCAAGCGCAAAACGGATGTCAACACGCTCAACGGAATTACACGCTCAACTCGTTGCACGCGTGATGAGGTATCACACGATTACTAAACAAGCCCTTGAAAAAATTGAAATGAAAGCACGAAGGGGCACGCGAGAGTATGATATTGCCATGGATTTTCTGAGCATGGCCCAAAACTATTTCAACGATGCAGCACACTTTGAAAAAAATGGCGAATTATTGTTAGCATTGGCCGCATACTCGTATGCGCACGCGTGGATGGACGCGGGAGTGAGAGCGGGCATCCTCGATGGAAAAGAAGACGATCGATTATTCACATTACCCTGAAGAATACGCACAACCTATCCCCAAAAAAAGGCAAGACTAAAAAGGAAAGACCACTAGTTGAGAGCATGAAAGTATACCAAAACAACCCGCTCGACATGGACTTGGGGCCACTCTCCGGGGTAGCTAAGCCCGTACTTGTGGGAGTAGTATTAGTCATTTTGGCACTCATCCTCACAACTCAGACGTTTAACCCGCTCCACGCGGAATTGAAAAAAAATCCCCTATCCCTTTCCGCGAATGACTCTACCATATTAGAAGTCCTCGTGACCAACCCCACGAATAACACGATAAACAGTGTTGTGGTTTCCCTCACTGCACCGGGTTCCACGCAATTGAGTTTGTATCCAGAAAAACAAACGATTCAAACGCTGGGACCGCAA
Organism: uncultured archaeon; assembly: GCA_964550925.1. Classification (GTDB taxonomy): domain Archaea; phylum Iainarchaeota; class Iainarchaeia; order Iainarchaeales; family VGJJ01; genus VGJJ01. The sequence continues at coordinate 3,706 of CAZKAN010000053.1, forward strand.
GAAACGCGCAAACTCGAATATTTGATTTCGCCCATTGATTCCGCGACAAACCCGTTTTACCCGGGAACGTATCGCGTGGATGTAAGCACGAAAATTAGTGAAAAAAATTATCAAACAAGCGTGTTTGTAAGCGTGGAGAAATAATTAGTGTTTCTTCTGATAATGCGCACGCAAAAATGTTTTCACGTTCTCAATGAATTTTTCTTCATCCTCTTTACGAATGAGACCGCCCGCCGCAGGGATGTGTCCTCCCGCGTTGGCTTCAGAGAAACCCTTCACCGCAAACTCAAGCAATTCATTCATGGGAACTTTGAAATCCTGCCGGCGCGCGGACAATGTGACACGCGTCCCGTTGGCAACATCCTGCAAAATAACCAAATTCCAATTCGCAAATCGCTCTCGAGAAAGTTTGTTAATAATCAAACTTTTCACCGCGTGACGAGGGCGAATACTTGCAAGTGCTAACTCTATTTCAGGAAACAATTGCATTTCCGTCTTCAACCGTTCCAACCACTCATTCACTTCCTCATCCACCATACTAATCAACGAGCGAAAACCCGAATTAAGCACGAGATTTGGGTGATTAGCCTCGACCATCAAATCTAATAATTCAGGGAGTTGATACGAAGAAAGAATCTGCGTACAATAAATCATCCCGCTCATCACACCAAAGGGCGCCTCAAACGGGTCATCCTTCACAGGGTCTAATCCCCACTTCTCTGCGGAAGCATCTACAAACTTTTTCCAGCGAGGGTAGGAGGAATCGGAAGTAATGCCAATGCAGGGAATCCAATCCTTGTCCGACAAGTCTGTGACCATGGAAAATAATGTGTACGCGAGCATGGCTGTTGGAAAATTACTCGATTCTGTTTCCCAAACAATTTGAGGCTTAACTAGCGTGTAACGCGGAGACGAATGGTCGTGATACAACTTATGATGGTCAATCACGAGCACCGGGCAAATAGTCTCTAATCGATGAACAAATTCGGGAAGAGATCCACTCATCTGGTCCATAGCACGATCAACGGTAATTAGTTTAGTGATACCTTCTGCCTGTAATTTTTGGGGAAGCAACTCATCCACGTACGTGGTACTGTGACCAAACGGGCGCAACAACTCAGGAGGGCGTCCTCGCAGGCGGGTGATTCCCACTACTACGGCGGCCGCGGCAGACAACCCATCACCGTCATCATCATACAACACGGCGACATGGTCATCCTTCGTAATACCACGCAAAAAGGCAACCGCCGCGTCTAAACGCGACTTATCCTTCCACGTTAAATCACTCACCCATGAGGGAATAGAATAATTTTCAACCATACATCATATCCCGGGTGAACCCTTAAAAGTCCCAACTCTTTGGGTGGGAATACCATGAAAAATAAACAGTGTTTCTCCCCTGAATGGTTCGCTCAGCAAAAAATTGACACACTTTACACGGTGACCGGGGAGCAGATACAAGACCCTTTACTCACTAAATTCACGGGAATCACGCACACGGACTTCTCCTTTCGATTTGTTCAAACCAATGAAAAAAACATTCTACTAACCAGCCCATTAGAAGCAGGAACAGTCAAACAACATTATTCAGGAAAAATAAAAGTCATCCGCACACGCCAAGACGTGTTACACGCTTTACGACCATTTTTCCGCCACGCACGGGTGGGGTTAAACATGAATTACATCACGGCAGGACAACACGCTGCACTGAAAAA
>CAZKAN010000054.1:0-5371 GCA_964550925.1 uncultured archaeon
GTTGTGCGTAAAATAGTCGGAGATTTTTTTCCACGTTTCGACGTATCCATAGTTATGCGTCTTTTGACCAATGAATTGGTACCCTACACACTCGGAGTCGCCGCACACTTTTCTATTTGCATCGAGACTCCAAAACCACTTGTGGCATTTTTCACACTGATGGCGGGTAAAACCTTTAGTTGAGAGTGCGTCAATTTGGTAGTGTTTTTCCCACTCGCGCGTGAACTGTATTCTTAACGCGGTTTTGTCAGCCATACGCTCAACTAGGAAGAAAGTCTATAAAAAGAGGGACATCTCGTTGACCAGTGAGGAGGCGATTATTCGCATGATGGAAATTGTATCAGTAGATATTTTCGCAGTGGTCGTAGCAACGATTGCCGCATTCGTCGCGGGATTTTTGTGGTATTCCCCTGCATTGTTTGGAAAAAAATGGATGAAACTCATGGGTGTGTCAGAAAAGGACAAATCCAAAATGAAAGACGGAATGACATCGGTCATGGCCAAAGGATTCATTGTTGAATTAATCATGGCCTACGTCTTGGCACACATTCTCGCGTTTTCCAATAGCACTACAATCATGGATGCCATCCAAGGAGCATTCTGGGTGTGGTTAGGATTCGTGGCCACGACACTATACATGGGAGTGATTTACGAGAAAAAATCATTCGAGTGGTGGTGGATTTCTGCCGGACATTATTTAGTCGGACTCATCGTGATGGGAGTCGTAATCGTTTCCATGTAATGAGTATAATTAGTGGGGGAGATTTTTCCCCCATCCTTTTTCTTTTTTTTAACGAATTTTTCGGATTGAAAAATCATTCCCGTGTTTTCGATCAATGAAGAGGGCGTGAACGCGGGTACTTTTCCAGAATCGATTGATATAGTTGATGGCCAATTTGGGATTGAACTTTTTACACGAATAAATATCCACTTGCACGTAGTGCTCATCATTCCAATGATGAAATGAAATGTGAGAAGTCGTAATCCCCACTAACCCGGTCCACCCATCTGAAACCATTTTCACGCGCGCTGGGATGAGTACTTTCATTTTCAAATGCTTGACCAAACCAAGCAAAAATTCCCGCAGTTCTTTACCCGATTTGTGGTCCAAATCCCTGCGTTTAGTGGATGCGTGATATATCAAGTGGTGGTGCACGAGGGGCATGGCTACTTATTTTTCTCTTGACTTTTTATAGGAGGGAGCATTATCCCATTCATGCCTACTCGTAATCGAACGAAATCATTGAAACAAGCGTTTCGTTCGGTTGCGTATCGTCTACGGGGAAAAGACCCCGTGACCTTTCGTCGGGGAAGATTATTTGAGGGAGAACCCCAGCCCGTTCGCCACTGGCTGCGTAAGCAAAAGAGGGTCATACCCATTCGTCTGAAAATGAAATGGAATGAATGGGTGGGAAACCCCACACCATGGGTGTGGAATCCAACCCCTCCCCGCGTGCCCAAACTTCTTCGCGTCGTGCGAACCAATATTAGCAAAGAAGCCACTGCGCTATATCAAAAAGATCCAAGTTTTATCCACACACTTCAGACATATCGTCCGCTCTCCCGTTACTTAGCCTCGCTCCAACATCGGTTTAACGTTCGAGTGGAGAGTCATCGCAAGGAAAGGCTGTTGGGTGTGGATGAACTTCCTCCATCATTGAAACGATTATATTACCGAATTGAAGATGCTGAATCAACGCTCCATAACGTATTTCGAAATGCGATAAAAATCTATGCCACGTACTACCGACGCTGCGCCGTGGAACACGCAGTGACATGGTCACTCCACCGAATGGGTTATCCAATGAAAGCACGCGCGGAAATGGAACCACGTGTCGTGGAATGGATATTATCCAAAAATGCTCGAGGTGATTTGACTCACGAAAAAGATTTGGATTTATCTCAGTTATTTACCGCACGAAAATCTCGCGAATTTTTGAATAAGTACCACGACGTTTACGCCAAGTTGTATGATGAAGAAGGAATAGGAGTCGAACTCTGGAGAATCGTACAACCGGCCGATAAGTAGTTCCCCCGGATGAAAACGGCGATGCAAAAGAGTATATCGGCTTTTTAGGAAAAGCACGGGGAAAAACGAGTTATCGCTTAAGCGATAACTCTACCCAAGTACCGCCGGATTGAGACGGCGATGCAGAGGAGCGGATTCGGAACCAAATTTTTTTCAAAAAGTTTGATCAAAAGACGTGGGATTGTTCCACAATCCCACTATATCGGGATCGAGGAACGAAACCCTCGATGCAGAGGAGCGGATTTGAACCGCTGAAGGCACTAAGCCACTAGGACCTCAACCTAGCCCGGTAGACCACTGCGGCACCCCTGCAAACTTTTTAAGAAAAAGTTTGATCAAAAAACCCTTGGGGGAAATCTGACTCTTTCTCTTATTGTACAATTTCGGCTGGAAATGGCATATAAAGAAATGGGTTTACTTCACGTTTTGGGCTGGAAATACCCATCTTTGAAAGTGTATCCATTTTTGGGTGTGACTCGGATTTGAAGACCTGCTTTTTGGAGCTTGTCCAATAATTCACTGTATTCTTTATACAGTTGGTCCGTGTCAGCGACGCCATTGTCGTATTTTTTTTGCATTTCATCCAACATTTCTAGGCTATCTACGAATGCTTTTTTGTCTTCATTATTTTTTTTAATTTGTGCTACTGGGGCGTCACCATCAACGGGTTTGTTTTTCATTAACTCAATTAGTTTTTTTCCAATGCGGATGGTGTAGAATCCCATTACTTTTCCTTCAAACGAAATGGGAATGATGTGTGCCACTCGAACTATTTTAGAGGGATCATTCTCTCCAAATGCCAACCGGATAAACCGTCTAATGTCGTGGGGGGATGGTATTGAGCAGAGGCGAGCCTTGTTAATCGTATTTTTGAGCATGGGGTGCGTGTGAATGCGCGAGCGAACCTCCATGAAACTATCGTCGCGTACGGAACTATCTGGTCTGCGGTCAATGGCCGTGTTTCGAAGTTTTCCCGCGCGGCCTTTTTCTTTTGACCATGCCATTTCGTGTGTTTTACTGTCGGGCCAATTTTCAATAATAGGAATAAGTTTTCGACGGCTCGTGTCAACTTCTCCGCGGTAGTGATAATCGATGGCGGGAGGGTTGTTCATGAGTGGTATACGGCGCGGTTGCGTGCGGCATGCTGCGAGAAATGCGGACACTAATCCCATTTTCAGAATCATTCGTCGAGTGATGGGCCGTTGCATGGGTATACGAATTGTTTCTCGAATTTAATGAAGTGTGCGTCGCCGGCCATCGCGCAAATTTTTGCAAAAAATTTGATTAAAAGCCTACATGAGGGGTCAACGACCCCTCGATAGTAGTCTACCGATCCGCCAGATGGATAATGGCGTGCGTCGCCGGCCGTAAGCGGCCTTCTGTTTTATCCACATTCGCCTAAGCGTCTACTGAGAGACTTGCACGCTCCCGGCGGAGACTCGTTTCAATGCCCTGCACGCAACGTCCTCTCTTCGAGTCATCCTGCGCGTGCACGCAGACCGTGTCTGTGCCTCCGCGGCCCTTTCCAAGGCTTTCGGGGTTTTGACGCGTGGGCCGACTTTCCTCAGCGGGGGGAATTGCACCCCCTACCGTCAGTGGACCACCGGCGACGCACGTTTAACATGGACAAATTGTCTTTATTAAGGGCGGGGCCGCTCATCACGTATGAGTTTGAGTGAATGGATTGGAAGACGAGTTCACAACTGGACTACGAAACCATTTCCGGAAGGAATTCCTACTGCACCAGCGAAAAGTGTTGGATCATCCCTTGCTTCGAAGGCGGGTGCTGCTGCCTCTTCTCCCTCCCCTAAAAATAATTCAACTTCATTGTCGGCGTCAGCGCAACCATCAGTGGTGAGTGAAACGCCTAAAGAAAGTCCGGAAGAAATTGCGGAAAAAATAATGATACTTATTCCATATATCAAACAGTACCGTTCCCAAGGAATGTTGGATGACGAAATTGAATCCTTTTTGAAAGAGCACGCGTGGCCAGATTATATTGTGAAAAAGGCCCTGCAGAAAGCGTAATGTTATTTCCAATTAATTTTTTTAGGTTTGATTTATTTTCCAAATCTTCGTTCGCGTGATTCGTATTCTTGTACCACGCTTAACAAGTCTTCGCGTGAAAATTCGGGCCAATACTTATCCATGAAAAATAATTCAGAATAGACGCTTTGATAGGTGAGAAAACCTGATAAGCGTTGCGTGTAACCCGTGCGGACAATCATGTCGGGGTCGTGGAAATTGGAGTACAAATACTGTTTGAACGAGTCCTCGTTAATCGTATTTACATCAATCTTTTTTTCTGAAACATCGTGGGCAAACTTCTTAGCGGCATCCACAATTTCTGCGCGGCCATTGTACCCCATGGCAACGTTGATCACGCGTTTAGCGTAATCTTGGCTTTTTTCTTGAATCGTATTCATTTTGGTTCGCAAATGAGCGGGAAATTTTTCTAATCGACCCAAGAATTTAATCGCAAACTCATTGGTTTTGTACACTTCATCTTTCAATATTTTGTCGGCTTCTTTTTCAAAAATTGAAAACAACACGTGCATTTCGCCCGTTGAACGGGTAATGTTTTCCAAGGAAAGCGTGTAGAATGTGGCCACTTTAATGGAGGGATAATCATTCAACCAGGACATGACATCCCAGGAACGCTGGGTGCCCAACTGATAGGCGGAGGCTAAATTCATCCCTTTCTGGGAAGCATACCGGCGGTTGCCGTCGGGGATAAATGCAATGGATGAAAGGGTCATAGGCTCACAACGGGATTCGTGTCTAAAGATGGGTCCGTTAATATTTAAAGGCCTGTCTCGTGGGGAGTACAATCGTCTCATGGTGAAGGTATGGTCGAAAATACGAAGGATGCCCCCGCGAGTGAAACAGAAGGGTTGACCCCCACCGAGAAAGAGAAGCTATTGAAAGAATTGAAGGAACGATTAAAGGAAATTGAACAACTCAAGCGCGAGTTAGGAGTTGCTGTCGGCGAAAACCCCGCTCCACGTGTTTCAACGAGTGGCAACGAAAACGAGTCATCGTATCCCATTTCCACGGGACGTGTGCGTGAAGAAGTGGAAGAATTGCACGTCCCCCCGCTGGAATTATTGGATGATAAGCCCATTCTGAAAAAGAAAAAAATAGAACAACCTGTGTGAGTGCGTGTCCATGACTTCTCTCTGCACGAAGAAAAAAAACGTTCTCCTGTTGAATCGCGTGAAGCACGCGCGCACGTTTACGGAACGATTTTTGGGACTCATGATGGTTTCGCCGCGTGAACATGATTATGCGCTCGTGTTCCACATGCATCTTTCTATCGTAAACTTTAAGTCCAGTGTTCAA
>CAZKAN010000055.1:0-5089 GCA_964550925.1 uncultured archaeon
GGTGCATCCCCAGAGTATTATTCATTCCATGGTCGAGTTCACGGACGGAAGTATCATGGCGCAGGTTGGACACCACGACATGAGAATTCCCATTCAATACGCACTCACGCATCCTTCGCGTATCAAACTCAATGTTCCTCCGTTTGATTTTGTGAAAGCCAAACAATTTACCTTTGAACAGCCGGACATGAAAACATTTGATTGTTTGCAAATGGGATTAGATGCGGCGCGGGAAAAAGGAACCGTTTGCTGTGTGCTAAACGCGGCCAATGATACGAGTGTAGAGTCATTTTTGCGAAATGAAATCGAATTCTTGGATATTCAACGCACCATCCGAGAAGTCGTTTCACGTCACAAAAACAATAAGCACCCCTCGTTTGATGATGTGTTGCACGCGGACGCGTGGGCGAGGAAAGAAGCTCAAAGCGTCATGAAAACACTGCAATCGAAACGGAAGTGATGGAATGAATCGCGCCACGTACACGGTCATTGGATTGGGTTTGTTGGCCATTATTATTTTGGCAAACGTGTCATCGGTGAATAGCCTGCCCCCCACTTCTACGACGCAACCTAATATTGTTTTCATCCGCACGGATGACCAGGATTTTCAAACATTTTTCGACAAACTTCCCAATGGAAGGCCGGTCATGAAAAACGTGCGCGAACTCATCATGCGCCGAGGAGCGTATTTTGACCGCTCCTACGTGTCATTCCCCCTCTGCTGTCCCTCGCGCGCGACCACGCTCACGGGGCAATACGCGCACAACCACACGGTGTTATCCAATGGAGGATCCACGGGAGGTTATTCCAAACTCAATCACACGAACACGCTTCCCATTTGGTTGAATCAAGCAGGGTATTACACGATGCACTTGGGCAAATACATGAATGGGTACAACGTCGCTCTCAATCCGAATGGCAGTTATCCCGCTCCCCCTGCGGGATGGGATGAATGGTTTACCACGTTTGGGAACATGCACAAATATTACGGGTATCAAGTCTATGATGGGAGTGGAATCATTCAATATGGTTCGAGTGCGAGTGATTACCAAACCGATGTGCTCACGCAGAAAGCATTATCCTATTTGACGCAGCGACCGTATGGAAACCAACCCTTCTTCATGCAAGTAGATTATTTAGCTCCGCATGAAGATTTGAGCACGGGAAACAATCCCCCTCCCGCGGCGCCGAGACACCAAGGACTCATGTCGGGCGCATCATTGCCCATGTCTCCCGCATTCAATGAAGCGGACGTCTCTGATAAGGCCATTTTTGTCAGTCACTTGCCCCCGCTCACATCGCAAGACATTGCGGACGTGAAAAATAATTATGAGCACCGCATGGAAAGCTTATTGGCCGTGGATGAGGGTGTGGGCAAAATTCTCCAAACATTACGCGCAACCGGACAATATTACAACACCATTGTTGTTTTCACGAGCGATAATGGATACATGTTGGGTGAACACCGCAAGAGTGGAAAATTCGTAGCGTATGAACCATTACGCGTTCCCCTCGTCATGAGTGGACCTGGCATTCCTAAAGGAAAAATTGTTCCTGAACTCGTGATGAATGTGGATTTGACCCCCACGTTTTTGGAATGGGCATCCGCTACTCCCGGGTTGCTGCAAGACGGCCGCTCCCTCGTGCCCCTGTTGAGTAACCCAACGGGAACCGTGACATGGCGCTCGGACATTCTCACGGAAAACCCGCTTGTGAACTTTTACCGCGGACTTCGAACGTATGACGTGTCCACGGGACGCGAATACTTGTACACAGAATACGATTACAATCAAGACAATGTGATTGATGAAAAAGAATTGTTCGTGCTAACTCCTGATTCCTGTCGACCGGTGGGAGACCCCTACTTGTTGGAAAGCCAGCACGCGAACCCGTGTTATGCTTCATTAATTCAACAATTTCACAGTCGTGTAACCCAGCTCAAAACGTGCGCGGGAAGCACCTGTACCTGAGCGTGAATGCATGGCCGTACACGTATTGTTGGGCGGAGGGGGTTCCGGGACACGGATGAAGAATCCGGTGAACAAATCCTTTATTTTGTTGAGCGGGAAACCCATTATTGCGTACTCGCTGCAATTGTTCCAACAACACCCGCAAGTAAGTACGATCACCATCATGATGCACCCCGAATGGATACGTGAAACCACGGAGTGGATGAACCGCTTAGGAATAACGAAAGTCAAACAAATCGTTCCCGGCGGAAAAGAGCGACAGGATTCCGTGCGAAATGGATTAGACGCGTTGCACGCATTCAATCCTAAACCCAGTGACATTGTCTTAGTCCACAACGCAGCCAATCCACTTTTAACAAAGGAATTAGTCACCGAATGTATTCGTGCCGCGGAACAAAACTATGCCAGTGTAGCAGCGTATCGGGTGAAGGACACGATTAAACGCGTGCAAGAAGATGGAAAAATAATAGAGACACTCAAACGCAACGAATTGTGGGGAATGCAAACGCCGCAGTGCATTCAATACGAGTTATTCGTGCGTGCGCACGCGCAAGCGGAGAAAGATAGATTCTTGGGAACGGATGACGTGCAATTAGTTGAGCGTTTAGGCATAAAACCCGTGGTCGTGGATTGCGGGTATGAAAATCTGAAAGTGACCACTCCGGAAGACGTGGGAATCGCGGAAAAAATTTTAGAAAAAAGGAGAAGTGCACATGGCGAATGACGTTCACTGGTCCGTTTCATCCTCTCCAAAGGAATTGGAGTGGGTGGATGAATTAGACGCACACGGAAACATCATCGGTCGCGTCGAAAAAATGGATGCCCATTTACGCGGAGTTCGCCATTCCGCGGTGCACGTATTTGTTTTCACCGCGAAGCATGAGCTCATTCTCCAATATCGCTCACACCGCAAGAGAATTTATCCCCTCAAATGGGACACTTCCGTCGGTGGTCACGTGCACGCGGGAGAACGTTTAGACGCGGGTGTCAAACGTGAAATGGGCGAAGAATTAGGGTTGCACGTTCAACCGCATTATTTGGGCTGGGCGGATGTGGCTGATCACGAAGGGGAGTATCATCATCGGGAGCGCGTCCACTATTACTGTGTGATTCTCCCCCCTCACGCGGGGCTTACTCCCAATGAAGAGTTTGAAGACATTGCTTTTGTCACGCTGGAAAAAATGCCCGCGTTTATTTCATCACACGCTTTCACCATGACCTTTTTGGCTGGATGGAATAAATTTTCGGCTGAATTAGAGTTGTTTATTCGTGAACACAACCAAAAATGAGGGGTGGAACATGTTTCGTATAGGATTTGGAGTGGACTCGCATCGGTTTGAAACCACTCCCACGGGAAAAAAATTTGTTTTAGGGGGAGTAGTCATTCCCGACGCGCCGGGGGTTGATTCTCATTCGGATGGGGATTTAATCTTGCATTCATTATTCAATGCGTTATCATCCGCGATTGGAGAAAAAAGCATTGGAGAATATTTTCCCGACACGAAGGATGAGAATAAAGGAAGAAACTCGATTGATTTTGTTCGACATATTTTGACTGAGGTGAATGAAAAAGGATATCGTGTGGGGAACGTGGTCTTCAGTTTAGAGTGCAAGCGCCCTAAAATTTCCCCCCACGCGTTGAAAATGAGGGAAAGTGTTTCACGACTCTTGAATATACCATTGGACGCGGTGGCCGTGCATGCGACGACGGGAGAGGGGTTAACCTCGTTTGGAAAAGGAGAAGGGGTTTATTGCCAGGCCGTGGTGCTTCTGGAAAAGGCATGAAGGGAAGAAACACTCTCTGCGCCGAATGCTTTTATACAAGAAAAGCATCAACATAACAAAATCCCCTCTTTTACGTCAATCCCCAATTTTTGCTTTGACGTGCAACGTAATCTTTTTAACTCGCTGGACCCATGGAATAGTTTCCCTATGGGGGTATCCTAGCTATGTATTCAACAGCCTCTAATGTAAAAACGAATGGAAATGGTAAAATGGGAAAAATTTCCCTGAAAGACATCAACTCCCCCGCGGACTTGAAACACGTGCCCGTGGAAGACTTGCCGGCGATCGCGCAAGAGATTAGGGAACTGCTTATTTCAACGTGCTCCGCCAACGGTGGACACATTGGTGCCAACCTCGGTGTGGTGGAACTCACGATGGCCTTACACTACGTGTTTAATGCCCCCAAAGACAAGGTTATTTTTGACACATCTCATCAAGCGTACACGCACAAAATTATTACTGGTGGACGAGAAAAATTTCCTACGATTTGTAAATACCCGGGTGGAATGACTCGATTTGTGGTGCGCGGAGAAACACCTTATGACATTTGGAGCGCGGGACACGCTTCCACGGGATTGAGTGGCGCCATGGGTTTCGCGGAAGCCGCCAAACTCAAAAAAGCCGATTATCAAACGGTTTGCGTGACGGGAGACTCTTCACTGACGGGTGGTTTAGCGTATGAAGCGTTGAACAACATCGGATACAACCAAACCGACATGGTCATCGTGTTGAATGATAACAAAATGGGAATCTCTCCCGCGGTGGGGGCGTTCCACGAATACTTGCAACGACTCTCCACGGTGTCTATGGACGATCGTGGCCGAAGAAACATTGGAACCATTTTTGAAAAACTCGGTTTCAAGTATTACGGACCGATTGACGGACACAACTTTGAAGAAATGATTCATCACTTTAATGAAATCAAACAAATCAAGGGACCAAAAATCATTCACGTCCTCACACAGAAAGGAAAGGGCGTGGATTACATGGAAGCCGACATGGGAAAATGGCACGAACACGCCGCATTTGATGTGGAAACGGGCCGCCCTCTCGCGTTGCGCGGAAATGACAAAGCCCCCTTGCCTTCCGTCGAAGCCACGGCCATTACCACGTTAATGCAGCTCGCGGAAAAAGACAAAACCATTGTAGGTTTAACCGCTGCGATGGCTGCCGGAACCGCCATGAATAAGTTCGGAGAAAAATTCCCGGACCGATTCTATGATGTGGGTATTGCGGAAGAACACGCCACTACTTTCTCGGGAGGACTCGCCGCGGAAGGAATGAAGCCCGTTGTTTGCGTGTATTCGCCATTCTTGCAGCGCGCATTCGATGAA
>CAZKAN010000056.1:0-5053 GCA_964550925.1 uncultured archaeon
GGACAGTTCACTCTCAACCATTGAAAACTCATTAAAATCCCCCATCCACGAAGAAAGACTCACGGCGTTACTCATTCTCGTTGAAAAATACGCCAACGAAAAAAATGAAAACACCAAAAAAGAACTCGTTGCATTTTATTTGAAAAATAAAAAATACGTGAACAATTGGGATCTCGTTGATTCGTCCGCAGACAAAATTCTTGGGAATCATTTGCTGAATGAAAAACAAAACCGAAAAATACTATATGATTTAGCCGAATCCCCTCACTTGTGGGATAAGCGAATTGGGATTATTTCCACGTTTGCGTTTATCAAAAAAATGCAATTCACTGACACGCTCAACATGTGCGAAAAACTATTGAATGACAAACATGATTTGATGCACAAAGCGTGTGGTTGGATGCTCCGCGAAATAGGTAAACGAGACGAAAACGCATTAGAAGGATTCCTGCACAAGCACGCGCAACGAATGCCGCGGACCATGTTGCGATATGCGATTGAACGATTTCCTGAAAACAAGAGACAACATTACTTGCGCACTAAATTCACGTGAGTTAATCGCAGGCTATATATACCCGGGTTCAATTTTTCCAGTATGAACACGAAAGATATTCCCAAATATATTTTACTCGTGGCCCTTGCCGGCGTTCTTTTTTCCGGGTGGCTCACGTATACGAAAGTCATTACTGGAAATTGCCCGCTCAGGGAAGGATGCCCTTACTTGATGGGCTTGCCCACGTGCGTGTATGGTTTCATCATCTTTGGAACGATTCTCGTACTCACGTATTTGTGGTATAGCAATGCCAAAAAATACAAAGGAAATTTGGAGTGGATTTCCCGCGTAGCATTATTTGGAATCCTATTCTCCGGATACTATTCCTTCATTGAACTCATGTATCCAAGCTGCCCCATTCAACCCTGCGTGTATTCGCTCCTCTTGCCGAGCTGCGTGTACGGACTCGTGATGTATGTGGTGGTGTTTTGGCTAACCACTCAAGCCAAAAAATAATGAAAAAGTAGCATCGTAAAAGCCCAAAAGGGATAGGGAAAAATAATTCCCTATCTCTTCTGCGTGGCGTCCTCTTTCATCAAGAATTTGACAATCGTGAAGACCACAGCCGCGATGATAATGAAATCAATCACCGCTCCAACAAAATCTCCAATCAAAAACTTGACCGGACCCACGTTCCACGTTGAGAGTCGCCAATCTCCACCGGGAACTAACACAGAAACGATGGGCATGACAATGTCATTCACCAGTGCTGTAACCATCTTCGTGGAGGCCGCACCAATAATGAATGCGACCGCTAAACCAATAACTTGGTACTTTTTCAAAAAATCCAAAAACTCGTGAACTACTTTCATGGGAAAACCCCCTCCATTAGTAATGCGTGCGCTCAACTAATTAAAGGGTTATCGGCGTTATTTGGTGTAGGTGAGAATCATGGAAACCTTCAACGCCACCCAAAAAAGACTCATTCTCGTATGCACGAGTCAAAAAAACCTCGAAGACCAAACACTCTGCGGGAATTGCGGCGGATTAGAATTGCATGCGCAACTCAAAGAATATGTCAACCAAAAAGGATTAGGAAAAACCATTCGCGTGGTGAAGAGCGGTTGTTTAGATTACTGCGGAAAGGGGCCCATCGTGAGTATTCAACCTGAAAATGTGTGGTATCAACACGTGACGAAAGAAGATTTGAAAAAAATTCACGAAAAATGGGTGGACACGATTCGCCATTAATTCATGACATCTACAATTCGTCCTCTCCCCCCGGAAAGGAAGAAACAAATCAAATAATACACGATATACAAGGCCATGAGCGCGCCAATGACCGTGATAAGCGTATCATTCGACAAGACTTGCGGAACCAAATACGCAAAAACGAGTGCGACAATCAACAGGAACAAGTACTCGGAAAACGTGTACTTTCCTACCGCAAAATGATTCTTGGACTCAAACACGTAAACACGTCCAGCATAATGCTGGATTTTTTCCCACAAGCTCATGCGTGTGCCCATAACGCAGGAAAGGATTTTTCTCCATATAAACCTGGCGCTTCACTCCCCCTGCAAGGTTTTTAACCGCCTTTCACACACTCCTAGTGTATGAGCGAAGGATACGTCGATTTCAAAGTCACCATGGGAAAATGGAAAACCACGTTTCACCATGATGTGAAAGGGGATTTGAGCACGTTTCCCGACACCCTAAGCATTACTCACGCATTAGAAGGAGTGGATGCCCTGCTCGCAGAAGCACTGCAAACCATTCTGGATTTAGGGAAAGTCGAGCACGCATTAACGGAAGGAGGATCCACCCTTTCAGACAAATTCGCCACCCTCTCCAGCCGAAAATTTGGAAAAACACTCAATGAAGTATGCGAAAATCCTGCGTGGCAAGCGAAAGAAAAGAAAATGATTCAGGAAATGATTCGATTAGTTTTAACACGAAAAATTCTCCGCGAGGGAGGATGGAATGTTAACTACGGACTCTCAACCAGTGATTTTTCCACGGGAAAAATTACGGAAGGAAGTATTCAATTCATTGCCAATTATGACGCGTGGAAGTGCATCAAAAAATTTGGTGTTACTCCTGTCATGAATCGACGCACGCTTGCGGAATTCATTATATCGTATTCTATTACACTTGATTTGAAATTAGAAACATACTTATCACGCGTACTCAAACTGGGGGAAATGGAAAATTATCTCAAACAATCCCCCGGAAAGAGTGCGAGCGCGGAAGAATTAGTTGCTTTCCTCTCGGGAAAAGAACTATCAGCCATTATTCAAAAAATCTCCTCACCGGTTGCGCCGCAATACCAGTCCGCGTGCGTCCACGTCTTGCGCGCATATGCTGCGCGAAAAGTCCTCAAAGAAAAAGGACTATTTGTAGAAGCTTTGCAAGTCAAATCCCTTCCCGGATGGAAACGCGTCGTGGGAAAACGAAAGTAAGCCGTTTTAAACTCGAAAATTTTTCCTAACGTATGGAAACACCCTTTACGCTCAACGAAGGAGAATACGTGGAAAAGGAAATTCCCGCGTCTCCCAAAACAGTAGCGTATTTTGCCGTGAAAGCCGCGCCCTTGTTTGGGGTTTGGTTCATTGGACTCTTAATTTATCTCATTTACCAATACAAACTCAATGTGGGAAACGTGCGCGCACTATTGTTTCAAGCCCTCGCACTAGCGGCATTCGCTTTCTTAGTAGGGATTGTCGCGCGCTGGCTGTGGAGAATAGATGTTTCCCAACGCGATAATTGGTTGACTAACAAGGGAATATGGATTCAAACCCCCAAAGGAATAGGATTTGTGGCGTATGGAAAAATTACGCAAGTCAAACTGAAAGAAGACTGGATCCAAAAAGCATTGAAAGTAGACGAGCTGGAAATCACGTATACGGAACAAGGATTCGTGCGAAAAATACGCATGATTGGCGTGGAAGCCCCTCACGAAATCATGGATTGGATTACGAGCAAAATGAACACGCCGCTATCAAAATAATACGGCCACGGGGTCGCTCGGATTTGAACCGAGGTCGACAGCTCCCAAAGCTGCCATCCTACCAGGCTAGACGACGACCCCTCTTAGGAGAAATGGAACAGGAGTGTTTAAGAAACGCCCGCGCACCCAGCTACATTTGGAGTATTTTCTGCTGAACCTTGGAAAGGGGAATGCGGGTTATTTCCTGCGGAGAAAACCATCCTTTCGCGGGAGGGTTGTTCCACACTGCATCAAATACGTGCACGTGTTGCGTGAAGTGCGAATACGTGTGTTTCACGACGCCGCGCGGTTTTCCAATTTTTACCCGGAAGCCTATTTGGACAAATGCTTGTTCCATGGTTTTAGGAGAGTCCTGCAGCGGAGAAAATGTAACCATGGGAAACTCATACATGCCGTGCAATAATTTTTGTTCGCGCGGAAGCAAAAATAATGAACCATTTTTTTCGATGCGCAGCGCGGCAAAATGCTTGTGGGGGACTTTTTCTTTCTTCGTTTTCACGGGAAAATCAGTTTGTGACGAGTGAATAAACGCAAAACAATTTTTTTGAAGGGGACACTTCTCACATGAAGGATTTTGGGGCGTACAAATGAGTGCGCCCAATTCCATGAGAGCTTGATTAAACTCCCGGGCTTTTCCGTTAGGTAAAACGTCTTGCAATTTTTCTTCAAAGGCCTTCTTGGTTTTCGCATCCGCAATGTCTCGTTTATCTCCCCAAAACCGACTCGCCACGCGCAACACGTTCCCGTCCACCACGCACACATTTTCTTGAAAAGCAATACTCGCGACCGCGGAAGAAATGTAGGGGCCAAAACCCTTCAATGATTGCAATTCATCTTTAGTTTGGGGAATTTTCCCGCTAAACTTTGATTGTATTTCTTTCGCCGCGTGCTGCAAATTCCGCGCACGAGAATAGTATCCTAGCCCCTCCCACGCTTTCAAGACGCTTTCCTCATCCGCGTCCGCGAGGACGTTTAACGTAGGAAATTGTTTCAAAAATTTTTCATAATACGGAAGCATTTGCTCGATGCGCGTTTGCTGAGCCATGACTTCAGACAACCAGACTTCGTATGGAGAATAATTTTTTCTCCACGGAAGGGCACGTTGAGCGTGAGCAAACCATTTCAATAATGGTGTGGTGGGGAAACGATTTTCCATTGAAAAAGAACGATGTTGGGATTAATTAGGCTACTGATTTCACGCACGAGGCTTCATATTTTCCAATGGGTCATCCTGCACGTATTGGAGGTTTTTGACTAAACAATAATGCGCTTTCTCCAACTCCCTTCCTAAATAAGCATAATGCTCGGGGCGTAAACCGAGTAATGCTTTCGTGGCAATCGCGTGATAAATGGCGATGGGAGTTTTTCCCGTGACTTTTAATACGACATTATTTTTGCTGTTGCAGAAACCCGCTTCGATTTCTTTTTTATCATAATTAATGCGAAACAAAAAATATCCTTTAGGGTCTAAGACAAACTCTTTCATGTCATCATATTCCGCGGAGATTTCTTGCAACGTCTCGTGGTGAACTTTATCCCCCATCAATACT
>CAZKAN010000057.1:0-2315 GCA_964550925.1 uncultured archaeon
AAGCTCATTCATTCCACCTCCATTGCGGAATGGTTACTTATGCATTGGGTGTGTTATATACTCGCGGAGGGAGAGGCCATTCCGCCGTGAAAAAGGGCACCATTATAACCTACGGCGGCCATTGGTTGTGCATGCCGGCTTCGAATGTCTTTGCACGTGTGACGCGGGAGAATACTATTTTCAAGGATGAGCGTTCCCTCAGCCCGGATTTCATCCCGGATGCCCTGCCTCATCGCGATGGTCAAATTAATTCTCTCGTATACGCCCTCAAACCCTTAGCTGAGGGGGGCAAAGCGAGTAATGTTTTTGTTTTTGGTCCTCCCGGCGCGGGTAAAACCGCCACGTTGCGATACGTTGTGAGTCAATTGAAAGAGTTTTCAGGCCGCGTCAAACCCGTTTACTTGAATTGCTACGGCTACAACACCCGTCAAGCGGTTCTCGCGGAACTGACGCGAATCGTGGAGCGTCCCGTTCCTGCCCGTGGAATGAGTACGAATGAGTTGTATCAGAAAGTCTTAGAGGGATTGAAGTTTGCTAATTTTGTTCCCGTGCTGGTGTTTGATGAGTTTGACCAGCTCATGGAGAATGATGGGAATGACTTGTTGTATGACATTTTGCGCATTCCCGAAAATGGTCGTGTGGGGATTCCGGTTATTTTGATTTCCAATGACACGAGTATTCCGTCGCGCTTGGACGCGCGCGTGAGAAGCAGCTTCTCCCACGAGAGTGTGGAGTTTGGTCCTTACACGCCTATGCAGTTGAAAGATATTCTGCGTGAACGTGCGGCGTTATCATTAGTGTCTAATGCTATTACTCCCGATGTGATTGGTTTGATTGCCGCTCATGCATCCAAGCGCGGGGGCGATTGCCGTGTGGCGATTGAAACCCTTCGTAAGGCGGCTCGGAATGCCGAGCGTGCGAATGCGCAACAGATTTCCGAGGAACACGTGAGGGCGGCGTTTGAGGACCCTGAAACGCATGCCGTGCAAAAATCTATTCCTTACTTGTCGGAGTCCCACAAGCAAGTCTTGAAGGGATTATTCTTGTTGAGTGGAAAAAATGTTCCTTCCAATGATTTGTATGTTAAACTCGCTTCGCAAGGCGTTGGTTTGAGTGACCGCCGCATTCGCGAGTTATTAGTTGAACTGGAAAAGCGCAAAGCCATTACCACAACCACGGATGTTTCCGGACGCGGACGTACCAAGCGTATCACGGTTAATTTTTCGGAACAGACGATGGAGAACTAGCATGACAACCCCTCCTGAAAGTAAACATCCCCGCGTGGGGGTGGGGGTTTGTATTTGCCGCGATGGAAAAGTCTTGTTAGGTAAACGAATGGGTTCTCACGGCGAGGGAACGTGGTCCTTTCCGGGTGGTCACTTAGAGTTTGGTGAAACCATTGAAGCGTGTGCCGCGCGTGAAACCCTGGAAGAAACTGGGTTGGAAGTCGAACGCATGCAGTTGGGTCCGTACACGAATGATTATTTTGCTGCTGAAGGAAAACATTATCTTACATTGTTTGTCATTGCCCATTCTTCCAAGGGCAATCCTGCCCTGCTGGAGCCCCACAAGTGTTTGGAATGGAAATGGTTTGATTGGAATGCGTTACCAGAACCATTGTTTCTTCCCATTCAAAATTTGAAGAAAACAGGTTTCAGTCCTTCAATGGATTAATTATTCTTTTTTTTATTTCATCATTTTATTCAAATCCACTTCATTCGCTCGTTCCACATCTTTGGGTGAGTTGAGCGGTTGCCAGAAACCATTGTGCGTGTACACGCGTAAACGCAAGGATGGAAACACATCATACTCTAAACTTCCTTTCGCTGGTAAAACGGCTTCCACGTGCGTGCGGTTGAACACGTACCACCCGCACGAGACTCGTTCGCGCAGCAATGGTTTTTCAATAAATTCCGCATATCCGTTGCGTGATTTGACTAATCCAAATGGCAAGCGCGGTCTGCATGTACAAATAGTGTTTTCTTTGACGTGGCACAACTCCTCGAGCGGAATATTCGTCAAATCATCCGCGTTCAACACCACCACGTAGTCCGCGTTGCTATATTGGAGCGCATTTCTCAGCGCTCCCGCGGTTCCCATGGGTTCGTTTTCATGTGCACACTCAATATTTTTTCCCGCGTATTTTTCGCGGATGAATTGTTGAATCATTTCTCCCTTGTATCCTGTTGCAATAATTATTTTTTCCACGTGGGGTAGAATATAGTCTAATTGCCACGCTAAAATAGGTTTTCCCTGCACATCCACGAGTGCTTTGGGTTTATCCGCGTTCATCCGCGAACCTTTTCCCCCGGCGA
>CAZKAN010000057.1:2325-5033 GCA_964550925.1 uncultured archaeon
CCATACCCTTGAACGGTTTTTCACCTATTAATGCGTTAGTGGTTCATTCCTCGCGGAATGATATTATTCTTCGTTTGTTTTTTTCCGGCGAAACGCCTTGGCTGCGCGAACGAATCCGGCTCGAATGCGTTCCCATCGCGTGGGGTTGCTGGCGGGGGTGGTTGTTGCTGGCGCGGGTGCTTCGGTGCGTGCTGCCCAGGTGGGTGCTTGGAAATCTCCCCCGTGGAACTCGCGTGCATTGGCTTTAACTCCCAAATCGGTGTCTCGGAAAAATATTCGGGGATTTCCGCTGGGGAGGGTCGTGCGTGTGGATGTGGGGGCGGGTTTTCCGATTGTTGTGCGAAGAACAGCGGGCGCCTTTTTCGCTCCTAGTATTTCATTCATGCGTTCTATTTCAGTTCCCTGCCCTGTTCGTTTCAAAAATCCTTGGAGGCGTGCCAACGCGTGGCTTATTTTTTCATTGTCTCCGCTTTTCTGTGCTTCATCCATGAATCGTATTATTCGTTGGAGTTCTTTCCGTTCGCGAATATTTTGTAATCGCACTTCAGGACTTGTTCGAGCGCGTTCTTTGCGTAGTTCGGTGGCTCTTTGTTTTCGTAGATTGGCGCGATAATTGGCTGCGATTTCGGCTTGCCATTTGTCAAAATTTAATTGGCGTCTTCGGACTTCTTCTTGTGTGAGGGGCTGGTTTTTTTCTCCATGTAATCGTTGTTGAACTAATTTTTGTGCCAATTCATGCGGGATTCCCCCGCGTTCCATTTGTTGAATGTACGCTGCTCCCGGATACGGGATGGTTGGTCGCTCTGTTTTTTGTTCCGGTCGCACGATGAGGGCGCGTTCGTTTGGAATAATGGCATATTCCCCTGGTTTTCTACTCGTTTTTTTTCGAGGACTCCTGTCGAGCGGAGTTGAAAATGTTCCTTTTTCTACGAGCTGCAGGCTTCCTTGCAGGATGCTCATTCTGTTTTTCATTCCGTGAATGTTTTTCTCCATTTCATTTGTCATCACGGGGTCGCTTCCCTCTTTTTTTAGTTGATTCCACACATACGTGTCAGAGTCAACTTTTTTTTGGATTGTCGTAATCATCTTTTGTAGTTCAGGAATGCGGGCTTGCAGTACTTCGTTTTGTCTCATTCTCCGATATGTTCCATCTGGGAGATTTTGCTGAGTGCTGGCGTGATACTTGTCCATGGTTCGCACCACATATTCGGCCATCCGCTGTTGGTGTTCGCGCGTCATGTCGCTCCATTTTCTTCCAGCGGGGTCGGTATATAATTTTTCGAATTTTCCATAATTCGTGAGTGAGAGTTGTTTCATTGGTTCTCCTTTCTTTTTCCCAATGCGGATGCTCTTTCGCTCGTCTTGTTTCCACACAATCTCTCCTTTTTGTTTGCTGGGTTTCAAGTATTTTTCATTTCCTCGTTCTAAACTATTCAAATAATTCTTCCAATCTTTAGGCGTTTGTAGTCCG
The DNA here is from genome assembly GCA_964550925.1 of uncultured archaeon. Lineage (GTDB taxonomy): Archaea > Iainarchaeota > Iainarchaeia > Iainarchaeales > VGJJ01 > VGJJ01. Next base: position 3,797 of record CAZKAN010000057.1, read on the forward strand.
CGTATGCGATTACGTTCAGCGTCAATCATTTCCCTCGTATTCGTGGGCAAACTCGATCGTCGATTCATTCGATTCTGCCGAAGTGCGTAAGCTGCAAGTGAGGCGGATGCTTTTTCAAGGGTTGTAGGTCCATGCACGAGTACTTTTTCTTTTACTTTGGGAATGCGTATCTTCTGAATCCTTCGTCGCGTAGCGCGCGGTTTTTTGCCGGGCGAAAAAGCAGGAATGTTTCCCGCGCCGGTGGGCCCTGTCACTAATCTCATTCGGGGTAATCGTCGGGGGGCAGGCATGCACACGAAACCATTCTTGGGTTTTTATACTTGGTATGATAATCGCCGTTTTTCCCCTAAAATAGGTCCGAGCAATCCATTTTGTTCCCACAATTGGGGCAAGTAATCTTGCACTTGTTCTCATACATGCGTGTTTCGCAACGTATACAAACGTGTTCCATTCACCCTTTTTCCGTTTTCTCCTACTTAAACGTGTTTTTTCGGGTTTCCTTTAAAAGTCTCAAAAGCGGTTAGTTTGGTTGAGCGTAAGGGGTTTTTCTCGTATGGCAAAAAAATCAAAAAAGGGTCCTGCGAAGATTGCAGGGAAGCAGATTCGGAAGCAAGTGAAGTCGTTGAATGAGAATGTCCGCGACGTCCGGAAGGGCGTGGCAAAAGAAGTGACGCGTGCCACGAAGAAAATGGCTTCGCAGACGAAGGACATCAAGGAAGAATTGTCTAAACTTTCCGATGATTTGAAAGCCATGAAGACGAAGGGCAAAGAACCCAAGCGCGAGTTGAGCATGTACAATTTGTTTGTGCGCAAGCAGATTGAGCAGGGGAAGACATTTGAGGAAGCCACTAAATTGTGGAAGTCTTCCCGCAAAATGATTGAAAATCCAGAGTTAGCCAATGCTAAACCCAAGACGCGTACCAAAACGGTCACGAAAACAAAAGTGGTCGTGCGTAAAGTTCCTATGTACGATCCCAACGCGGCGAGTGTTTCGAAGGAAACCAAGGAATCATTAAACAAAGTCATGCGTGAACTCAATGCGTTAAAAACTGAAATGAGTTCTGCTGTTCCGGAGGTCAAATCCATGTCCATGCCTAAACACAATAAGACTTTTCCTTCCTTGATGCAAGCCAGTTCGGATTTGCCGAATGAGGAAGTCGCGGTGCGTTTAACCCGATTATACTTTGAAGAAATTGCTCGTTTAGGTTTCAAGCGCCGATTGGATTTTGATGCCATC
>CAZKAN010000058.1:0-5025 GCA_964550925.1 uncultured archaeon
TTCTATTTTGACTTCCTGGACCATTTCACGCCTATTCAAACGACCTTTGAAGGGCTTGCTTCCCTTTTGAGCAATCCAGGTGCCGTGACCAAATGTCAAGAAGGCACAACCCTCGTATTTTCCTTCACCCATGGAACCGCACCCATTTTTTTGCAAGGCGTCAAGCATGACATCCATGTGGGATTTGGGGGAGTATACTACTAGTTTGAGCATTGCATTCTTCGTCATGTAACAAAACCTCGATTCACCATTTCTCCACTAAAACGTTTTCAGCAGGAAACTTCAGCGTATCAATACAAAACTTGATCAACTCTTCCGTAACAGAGGGTTTGCCGCACAAGTAAACCTTTGTTTTCATCTTGTTGGGAGAATTATAATTTTTGAAAACATCCTGCAAATGTCCTGCGTGATGTTTCCACGTTTCATCGGGACGAGACGCAACCACATCTAATTTGAAATTAGGATATTTTTTAGCTAACATTTCCAACTCTTCTTGGTACATGTATTGAGAAGGGTAGCGGAAACCAAAGTAAAGAGTAATGGGAACTTTCACATTCTTGTTCAAAAGGGTGCGAATCATGGAGATCATGGGAGCAATGCCCGTTCCTGTCGCGAGAAAAACATATTCGGGAGCGTTCTCATCCAAGAGGAATTTTCCAAAAGGACCTTTCACAATAATTTCTTCCCCCTCTTTCGAGTGTAAGAGGCAGTGTGAAACACCCGTGGGGGAGCCGTCGCCGATGCAGAATTCTAACACGTGGGGTTGTGTGGGTGAAGAGGAAATGGAATAGGAGGCGAATTTGAGCATGCTTTGATTGGCAAGCAAGCGCACGGAATCGTGACCCAGCATGGCAAACTGTCCGGAGACATAGGAAAAAGGAATGCCGGAAGGAATCGGAATTTCAAAGACGCGCGTAGAAGGACCATCCGGCGCGGGGTAATCCACTATTTTACTGATGCGCGTTTTGAATTCGACCATACCCTAAAACGGGGATGAACGCTTTTAAACGGAAGTTATGTTAGCGAGATTTCCCCTTGTTAAATGCATGAGAAATCTCATTTTCGAGCGTCTTGCACGCTTCCTTCATGGCCAAACGGACCTTCCAGTTCGTGGACTCGGCATAAATGGGACGACCCGCTCCCTCGAGGGATAATTTGACCGTTGTTTGAGCACGCAAACCAGATTTGTTGGTTTGTTTGAAGACCGCTTTGAGACTATGGTCTGATTTGAGGACGCGAGCCACTTTGGTATACGTGCGCGAGAGTGTTTCCTCGATGAAGGCGCGGTCAATGGCATCAATGTCCGGGAGATGCGTAATAGAAATGGGCAATGCTTCTTCCGCGGAATGAGACAAGTAATAGTTCAACACATCCTGCGTGGTAATGAGGCCCTTGCCTTGAATCACTACGACAGGGTTTGTCTGCGTGGACAATGCCTTCAAGACGTTAGATGCTTTGTCATTCGATGAAACAAACACAGGGTTTTCGTCCATGAAACTTTTCACTAACACCGTCATGGGAGACGAGGATGAAACGCTTTTACTTCCGCCCATTTTTTTGTAGGAATCCCCGCGTGCACTGCGGTCAGTGGTTAACAACACGTCCGCGGCCAATTCTTCAAGTTTTAACACGCCCACGATTTCACCATTTTTTCCAGAGACGCATAACTTGCGAATATTCTTGGAGCGCATGATTTGCAACGCTTTGCCTAATTCATCATCGGGAGAAATAGTAACAGGATTAGACGAAATCAAATCCAATGCTTTCACATCGGCAAACACAGGATGTTTGATTAACGCCCCAATCACCGCGCGGGAGGGAAGAACCCCGGTGACTTTTTCCTTTTCAACGATAGGAAGGACGCGCACTTCGGCATCGCGCATCAAGCGAATGGAATCATCGAGCGAATGATTACTCGTAATCGTGGGGGAGCTCCTCAAAATGGATGAGACTTTGGACTTGGACACATCAACGTTGCGCAACAAGGAGGCGGTGGAAACAAGGCCTTTGAAATGACCCCCATTCACCACGACAGCGGGAGAACCATTGGCTTTTTTGAGAGCAGACAATAGTTTAGAAACCGGTTCTTCGTGAGAAACGGTAATAAAATCAGTCGAAATGAGAGAATCAATTTTTTGCGACAACGCTTGAGGCATAGACAACCACCTTCAGAGTAGGGAAATTTACCTAACTACACGTACCAATGATTTTTGGCATTTAAGAGCGTGCTGGGTGTATAAAGTAACTTGTTAAGAGTGATATTTTTTCAAAAAGTCACGCGCAAACGTGTTAAACGTGCCTTCGCGAATGTGAGTGCGTGATTCTTCTATCATTTTTTGCATGAACGCCAAATTATGATGCGACAAGAAACGGAAGCCGGACTCTTCATTGTTCTTAGACAAATGATGAATGAGGGCTTTGGAGTAGGTTTGACAAACAAAACACGCACAACTTTCATCCAAGGGAGAAAAGTCTTTGGCGTATTGATTATTTCGGATAGAAACGCGGCCATTCGTGGTGAGTGCTAACCCATGTCTCGCGGTGCGCGTGGGAAAAACAGAATCAAAAATATCCGCGCCGGAAGAAATAGCGAGAATAATATCCTCAGGGGTGCCAAGCCCCATGACATACATGGGTTTGTGTTCATCCATTTCCTTTCTACACGCGGTAATCATTTTTTGCATAATGGGTTTGGGTTCACCAATAGCAAGACCGCCTAAGGCGAGACCGTCAAAGCCCATTTGGTTCAACGCACGCATTCCTTTCACGCGCAAATCCAAGAAAGTTCCACCTTGATTAATACCAAACAATAATTGCTTCTTGTTTTCGTGCGCTTTCTCACAACGAGCCGCCCACGCGAGGGTGCGAGCGAGTGTCTTAGCATAGAATTCTTTTCCTTGCTTTTCACCGTAACGGGGAACATCGTCCAAACACATCGCGACGTCGCTTCCTAACGTGTTTTGCACCGCAATGGCTTTTTCAGGCGTGAATAATTCAGACTTTTTAGTGAAAGGGTTGTTCAAGACCACTCCTTCCTCTCTTCGTTCGCGCAAAAACACTTCATCAAGAAGCTGAAAACCCCCCGAGTCAGTGAACAAGTTGTGCTTCCACGTCATGAACTTGTGAATACCACCCGCTTTCTTGATAGTGGAGAGACCGGGACGCAGATAGAAAATGAACGCATTGGAAATCATGCAACGATACCCCAAATCAGAAACTTCTTGAAGCGCGAGATGCTTCACACTTCCTTTCGTGGCCACGGGCATGTAAAAAGGAGTTTCAATTTCTCCGTGAGAAAGACGCAAACGACCGGCACGCGCAGAGGACTTTTTATCGTTGTGGGAAAGGGAAAAGGGTTTGGGCATAGTGATAACGAAAAAGGGAGGAAATTTAAGGGGAAGTGAAGGCATTACGCCTTCGGCCCATTCCACTTTCCTGCTTTGACGCGTTCCACGGCAATGCGCATCGCCGCGTCACGTGGCATAACGCGAGCGTGGTCCATTTCATGGAACATAGCACGCACATTTTTCTTAATTTTCCCTTCGACCATTTTGAACATCGTGTTGGGCGTTCCCCCAATATGTTCAACGTATGAGGAAATGACTCCCCCCGCGTTGGCCACAAAATCAGGCACAATCAACGTGTCGCGGCCATCCAATTTTGCTTCAATGGAGGGAGACATGCAGATGTTGCTTCCTTGAACAATGAGCTTGTGCTTGATTTGGTGAACGTTTTCCGTGGTCACTAAATCAGGAATGGCAGCGGTGACTAACACGTTTGCGGGAGCCGTGAGAATGTTGCTTCCTTTGTGGGCGTGCTTGCCGCGATAACGCGTCACGGAACCAAATTCGGATTTGGCATTCATCAAACGCTCATAATCCAAACCCGTTTTGTCAACGATAACACCGGAAGAATCCGAGACCGCGGTGACGGGAACATTCCACTCGGACAAAAACTTGTGAACGAATGTGCCTACGTTACCATATCCTTCAATGGCCACGCGCGCGTCCTCGGGACGAATGCCCAAGTATTCCAACGCGAGCATGGTGGAGTGAGCTACTCCAAATCCAGTGCTTCCTAATTCGTGGGGAATGCCTCCCATTTTGGCAGGCTTTCCGGTACACACTTTTCGCGAGCCAGCGGCGAGGGCAATTTGACCCATTTCCTTTTCAGTCGTATTAATGTCCGGCCCGGCGACGTATAACGAGGGAGCAATTCCCTTGAGAGCGCGGCCAAATGCCTCAATGACTTGTTTCTTTTTCTGAGGAGACATGGTTTTGGGGTCGGCAAAAATTCCACTCTTTCCACCGCCAAACGGAAGGTCGGCCATGGCATTCTTCCACGTCATCGTACGTGCGAGGCGCATGACTTCATTTTCACTCACACTGCCAGTCATGCGAATACCGCCTTTTGCAATACCCCGGCGCGTGTTGTCAATCACCATCACGCCACGCATTCCTGACTTGGGGTCATACACGCGAATAATTTTTTCGGGACCAAACTCATCAAAATTTGCCATAGGTAAAACACCCTCCAACCAATGCAAAAAAGAAAAAGTTGGAAGTTTACAAGAACGCGGGAACAACCATCTAAAAATAGAAAAAAATGAAAAAATAAGACTGAAAAAGGAACGAAAAAAAACTAGTATTTTTTCTCCGCCTTCAAGTGCTCAATATACCACTCGGCTTCCAACGCGGCCTTGCAACCGCTTCCCGCGGAAGTAATAGCTTGCTTGTAGCGAGGGTCCATCACATCTCCGGCAGCAAAAACACCGGGTTGATTGGTGGAGACGCTATTTACTTTGATGAAACCATGCTCATCTAAATCCACAAAACCCTTCAAAAAATCCGTGTTGGGAACGTGGCCTATTGCAAGGAAAAAACCATCCGTGGGAATTTCACGCTCTTTGTTGGTTTTCAAATTTTTTATTTTCACGGATTTCACAAACTTTTCTCCCATTACTTGGACAGGGACACTGTCCCATAAAACTTCTATTTTGTCCTTCATCGCGAGCACACGCTCCTG
>CAZKAN010000059.1:0-5022 GCA_964550925.1 uncultured archaeon
CGTTTTCGCGGAGCAGAAGTTGCAACACCCAACAAAACATTTTTTGCACGCAACTCTGTCAAAAGCGAAGTGACACCGCTATAGAGAATGGAGTGTATTTTCAGATACTCGTGCTCTTCAGCCGCATATTTCTGAATAACTTCCTGCACATCAATGGAACGATTGTAACGCTTGTTCCAGTTCCCTACCCACACGGGAAACGGAAAATGGGTACTTTCCAACAATTCAGCACGGGGGAGTTTCAACCCATAGCTAGAAGCCACTTTGTCGACCAGCACAGGAATATACGAGGTTGAATCAATCAACACCCCGTCCAAATCAAAAATAACCGCAAATTTCATGACGCTCAGCCTATTAGAAAGAGGGTAGACCCCCGTTCGTTTATAAAGCCTTCTGAGGGGTTTTGGAGTATAATGGCTCATTTTTGAGTCGTTGAACAAATGGACTGAAAAGTCCAACCCAAAGGAGTTGAAATAATGGGAGTATTTGACGTTCCGGCGCGGTTCCTCATGGAAGCCGTTTCAAAGGATTTGAAAGAGAAAAAGACAGTTATCGCACCCGACTTTGCACCATTTGTCAAAACGGGAGCCCAAGCGGACCGAGCACCGCAGGACCCGGACTGGTACTACACGCGATGCGCGTCCATTTTGTATCGCATTTTGAAAGAAGGACCATTAGGAACGGAGAGTTTGCGCTCCTATTATGGGGGAAGAAAAAACCGAGGAACCAAACCTCATCGACACTACAAAGCGGGAGGAAAAATCATCCGCTTAGCATTACAACAACTTGAAAAATCAGGATTAGTCAAGAAAGGAGACAAAGGAGGACGCGCCATTTCGCCCAAAGGACAAAAATACTTGAATGACATGTCCCGCATCGCGAGTGAAGCGGCCAAAGTGTACGTGAAGAAAGTTCGCGTGTACAAGAAAGCCAGCAAAGCTGACTCTGAAATCCGAGATGCTCTCCGAAGAGGAAAGAAAGATGGCGAAGGCAAACACGACGACGCCAAAAACAAAAAGAAGAAGGAGGGCAGTGAGTAAGGATGAATGAAGACGAGTGGAGAGCCCAACGAACGCGAGAAATAGAATCCAACGCTGCGACGGAAAAAAAAATAGAACAAGACCGCGCAGCAGCGGAGCGACAATTGGATGCACTCTTAACTAAGGTCTTAACCCCCGAGGCCAAAACACGAATGACCAATGTGCGGATGGTGAACCCTGAAAAGTATCTCCAAGCCGCACAGGTTGTGTTGCAAGTGGCCAAGAGGAATGGACTGAGTCAAAAACTATCCGAAGAGGAAGTCAAAAACATTCTAGTACACCTGACGCCCAGCAAGAAGGAATTCACGATTACGAGGAAATAAGCGAGGAACAACCATGAGCAGCCACAAAGACCAAAAAATGAAAAAATTCATTATCTCAACGCGAAAACGCATCACGGCAGGATTGACCAATGCCCCCGTGTTTGCCATGCAGAAAAAGCGTAAACGCATTTACAACCAAAAAGGAAAGAGACAATGGAGAAACATTGACTTGGGAATCATGTTCAAGAAAAAGAACAAGTTCTCAACACGCGGAAAAGGGTTCAAGGGAACCAAACGAAACGTTGGAAAACACAACCCGAACACGCATCGCATGCACAAGAAGAAGGACGCATAAGACGAAGGTGAAGACACATGACGCATGAACACATCATCCATTTGAACAACGTGGTACGCATACCCAACACACGGAAAGCGAATCGTGCGATTTTCGCCATCAAGCAGTACGTGAACAAGCACACGCACGCAGGAATGGACAACATTCGCATATCCAACGATGTGAACCAAGTCGTGTGGGCACGCGGAATGAACCACAAAGTGAACAAACTTTCAGTCGTGTGGAAAAAGAAAGAAGACCAAGTCTACGTGTTCACTCCTCAAGGAAAGGATTTGAAAGCGTTCGAGAAACCCGCTAAAGAAACAACGACCAAAAAGACTGCGGAAAGCAAGGAAACCAGCAAGAAAGACGTTGCCACGGAAACCAAAGCGACCGAAAAAGCAGTAGAAAAGGCCGTTGCTCCCAAAGCTGCTAAAACAAGCACAAAAGCGGAAAAGATAGATAAAGCACAGTAGTCCGTTGAACGTGTATGAACATCAAAACTATCTCACTGAAAGGAAGCCCTTACATTGGATTGTTCTGCGTGGTCACGGATGAATACGCACTCGTTCCCGCGTTTATGGAAGCGAGAGAAATCAAAAAAATAGAAGACACGTTAAACGTGAAAACTATTCCTACGACGATTGCGGACACGCACTTGTTAGGAGTATTAGGAAAAGGATTGGGAAAAAAATTACTCGCAGCGAGCACGATAACGAAAGAAGAAATAACCCACTTAGAAAAAAACGGCATCCATGTTCACGTGATGAACGAGATTACCGCTATTGGAAACTTAGTCTGCATCCAAAAGAATGGGGGAATTATCTCCCCGCTCATTCCAGAGAAAGAACGAATATCTATTGAAAAATTCTTAGGAATCACGTTACACGTCATGAGCATTGCCTCCAGTGAACTCGCAGGATCATGCGTCCTCGCAACCGAGAAAGGATTCCTCGCACACCCACGCACGACGCCGGAAGAAATGGAAGCATTAGATCGTATTTTTCACGCGGCAGGGATCACAACTACGGCTAATTATGGTGACCCCTTCCCCGGAAACTCAGTGATAGCCAACACGTATGGAATTGTGGTTGGGGAACGGACGAGTGGACCCGAGCTAGCGCGAATTGATGAGGGGCTGCATCCAGGGCTAAACAAGTAGGTTTAATTGCCTTGCGAGCAAATGAACTATAATAGGTTAAACGCCAAAAGAAAGGGATGATTGTATATGGCTGAAACAAAAAAAGGAAACCAGCAAACCATCACAATAGAACAAGTCCGCTACCTCCGCGCCGTGGAAAAAGACAAACTCACCCAACTCGCCCGACGAAGACGCACTGTCATGCGCATGATGAGCGAGAATAGCGTGGTCAAACAAAATATTACAGAATTGGGAAAAGGAAGCAAGGAAAGCATCATCCCGATTGGAGCAGGAATATACGTGAGTGGGACGATTACTGCGAACTCATTCAAACGCACGCTGCCCGGAAACGTGGTCCTACCATCATCGATTGAAGACATTGAAAAAGAACTCATTGAACGTGAAAAAATTTACACGAAAGATTTAGAACAAGTGGACAAAGAAATTGCGACCACGCGACAAAACCTCCAGGGAATGACTGCATTGCTAAAAATGAGTCAAAAGCAAGGAAAAAAATCCTGATAGGGAAAGCGTATGTTTGACCTGCTCCGAAAAAAAATAAGCGGGTTTGCGGAAAAAGTATTAGGAAGCGCACGCGCAACGGATGAAAAAGAAACGCGCGAAACAGATAATGCCATTGCGCAAACCGAAGATACGATCGCTCAACAGGGCAGCACGCACTCCACAACAGAAACAAATACCACGCATTCGACCCACACGCATACGCGTGAAAAAAACGAGCCAATTGAAACGAAAAAAATAGAAACGGAAAGCGCCGAAACCGAAAGCAGTGAGTCGGAAAAAACTAAAACCGAAACAACCGATGCCGAAATTTCTTTTTTGAAAGAAGAACAAGCAAACGCGCAACCACTGCCGGAAATCAAGCAGCAGGATGAGCGAGAAATATCCACTAAGATTGGAATGTTTCAAAAAATTGGCGGAATATTCACGGGAACGATTACGCTCAATGAGGAAACCGTAAACCAGTTCTTGGATGAGTTTGAGTTCTCATTATTAGAAGCCGACGTGGAATTAGGAACGACGCAAGCACTCATTACAGAGTTACGCACACGCTTGACGAACAAAGTTATTTCCAGCCGAGAAAACCCTACTCACGTTATTTTGAAAGAAATCAATGACGTCCACCCATTTGACGTGGAGCAAGCCATCCGCGGAAAAAAACCCGGAATTATTCTCATTTTAGGACCCAATGGCGCGGGAAAAACTACTACGATTGCCAAACTCACACATTACTTTCAACAAGCCGGAAAAAAAGTCGTACTCGCAAGCGCGGACACCTTCCGCGCGGGGAGCATTGAACAATTGCATGTGCACGCCAACAAACTGAATGCACGGTTAGTCAAACACCAATACGGAGCCGACCCAGCAGCCGTGGCGTATGACGCTGTAAAGGCAGCAAAGGCGGAAAACGCCGATGTGGTGTTAATTGATACGGCCGGGAGACAAGACACGAACAAGAATTTGTTAGAAGAACTCAAAAAAATACAACGCGTGATTCAACCGGATGCCAAAATATATGTGGGAGAGAGCTACACGGGACAAGCCATCCTGACGCAAGCACGGACATTTGATGAAGCGATTGGAATCAATGGATTCATACTGACTAAACTCGACACCGACACGAAGGGGGGAGGAGTTATTTCCATTTTGCACAATTTGAAAAAACCCGTATTATTTTTTGGAATAGGACAAGCGTATGAAGACTTGACTCCTTTCTCCATGGATGAATTTTTGGAAAGACTCATTCCTGAAAAAGAATAACACCCCAACACGCGTATTTTTTAAGGAAAAAAACCCACGAGCACGCATGAAGGGCGTGAAAAGCAGCGTTATTGCATTGCTCATCCTAGGAATTATTTTTCTAGTCATTTTTTCTTCTCCACGCACGCAAACAGATGCCACCGTGGACCAAAAAGACGTGACGGGAGCCGAAGCCCTTCCCATTATTGGATTATTTTTTGCCGGATTAGGAATATTTGCATTTGCCGTAGGAAAATATTATCCGCACAACGAGGGAAAACGGCGTTAAATACACGCTTATAAAGATGAAAAAAATAATTTTGGGATGAAATACCCGCGCAAGGAAGTGCTTTTTCTCATCCTCATCGTTTTGGCCACGCTTGCTGTGGGACACACGACGGAAGACACAGGAAAAGTAGACGGAAGCCTTCCCGCGAATATTCAATTAGCACAAACCCTGCGCGAGAACGCGTATAATGTAGT
>CAZKAN010000060.1:0-4955 GCA_964550925.1 uncultured archaeon
GTGATACACCCCGTAACCGATGAGGCAAATCAAACCCCAGAGAAAAATAGACTTATTGATTCCATTCATGTTTTTTTCCTCCAAAAACAATCGTATTACTTAACGAAGATAAATTAGAGTTTAATAATCCAAGCGGAAAAAAAACCCGAAAGGATGAAGGGACTATTCTCGCGCGAGAAGGAGACTCTAACTTTATATAGCAAAATGAAATCATACACGCGAGGGGGAGGTCGAGGGGGATGTGGAAACGAGCACTATTGTCAATTCTTATTCTCGCTGGGCTATCCCCGCTTACTTTTGCATTGGCCGAAAACCCGCCCGCGGATTTAGATGATACCCTGGAAATGATGGTCACGAAAGGATACAGCGCATCATTCACCGCGCGAGGATGGGGGAGCGTGTATGATTTGCCCCAATCCCAATTCTCCATTGATGATACGGATTTTTTTGACAACCAAAATGAGTTTGGAAAAATTGGATTGTACGCAGTAGGGTTGAACACGCTGCTTAACCCGCAATTAGATGGATTAGATTTGAACGAAGGAATCGCCGATAATATTACGCACGCGGCCGCGAGCACACTCGCGTGGGTGTGGACACCTGACACGGTCTCATTCGGAGTCAAACACAAAGGAAAACTCCCCAACAACGGAATCACGAACGTGCTTCCGAAAGTAACGGGGATTAGTGTCACGAGCAATGCATGTTTGAAAGACGCAGAAATTTTGTATAACACGTGGGGAGTGCCCAAGGACACGATTAACAAGCAAACGAGTTCACAACTCAACTCACTCGCGGGAATAGGATACTTGTACGCGGAAGCCGCCCAACACACCACGAATGAAACGACGAAAAAAGATTATGAAACCATTGCCAAGGGAATAGGAGACATGCTTTTGACTGCCATCGTCACGCCCGAAGACGAAAGCTTTGGAATCAATTCAAGTAAAACCGCTGACTCGTATGGACACACGATTCCAACCGGAATGATTCCCGCGCAATTCACCATTTCCACCGACTCGGTTGACACGGAATTATGCACGGACGGGGGGAGCATTAAGCTGCAAGAAAATAGAAAAACACACATCGCACAAACGATTGTATTCTGGAGAAAACTTTCTGAAATAACGGGAGAACAAAAATATTCCCGCGCAGCGGATATTGCAGAAGAAGGAATATTATCCATCCAAGAGTGTGATGGAAGCTACAAAGATTATACACGCTGGGAAGGAGCGGGAATTAACCCCAACACGTGCACGCCGGATGATGGAAGCGAATCCTACGAAGCCTACCCCGCCTACGTGGCGGTGGCGGAAACAAAGGGATTTCTCACGGACATGGGAATCATGCTCCACTTGCTCCAAAAAAGCAATCCCACTATTTACCAAACGAATGATCATTTCAAGAAAGCCGTGCAATACTTGCTTGTCTTAGAAGAAGAAGACACCGCTGGAGCGGGACAATCGTACAATGGGGACCCCCTCAGGTATGCGAGTTATTCGATTGACGTGGAAAACAGGTCATTCGCTCAAACCATGCTCGGAAGCATTTTCCTCCGCGCATCATGCGTTGAAACCGACACCGCGATGGAAAAACGATTGCAACAACGCGCGTACGATTTGTTGGACACCGCATCCAACCTCGTGCCCAGTGAATTAGACAGCAAAGTCGCCAATGCCATTGCCACCGACCCGGGAACAAACATTCTCGCCGCATCCGCTGCCGCGGACTCATGGAAAATCATCACATCGGGTTGTGAAGACTGCAAAGACAAGGATGGAGACGGATACTTAGACGGAGAATGCGCTGGAGACACGGTGAAGTATGATTGTAATGACAACGACGCCGCGATCCACCCGAACGCTACGGAAACGTGCGATAGTATTGACAATGACTGCGATGGAAAAATAGACGACGGATACGATGCGGACAATGACGGATACGCGATATGCGGAGAAAAAATAGATTGTAATGACGCGAGCAATGAAGTCTATCCCGGTGCGAAAGAAACCAAGGATGGAGCAGACAATGATTGTAATGGAAAAATAGATGACGCGGGAATTGAATTCCAACTCATCACGGATGTAAACACGGGAGTGTCCAACATTGAAGTGGTGCTCATTGAATATGGAAACGTGTGCGCGAATTCGTTTTCCTCACTCGCAAGCAGCATCACTAAAATCAAAGAACAATGCGCGACCGCTGGAACATGCACCACGGATGAAAGTGGAAAATGCTTGTTTACTCTTGACAAGGATGGTTCCTACCAAGCATTAGCCAACCTCCCAAAGAAAGGCGTGGTGTCGGATAAAATTGATTACGAAACCGAGGAGCGCGTGCCCTACGTGTTATTCGTGGGAAACGTGGACGTGAACGCGAACGATATTAACGCCACGACAACAAAACCAAATCCTTTCACGAATAATCCGTACTTCTTTGGAGGATTCGCACTCGTAGGAATCATTATCGCAGGGGGCGTGTTATTCTACCTCTACAAGACGGGAAAACTAAAAATTCCCACGCTCAACACGAAAACAAGCGGGATGACTCCCAACGCATCTCGCGGAGAAACTAAAACAAACACGTCCAACGCACCCGCGAGCAAACCATTCAAAATGAACATTACCCTTCCGCGCATCCAACTCCCCACGCTGGTCAAACCATCTGCGAAGAAAGAAGAGGATGCGCGCACCATGTTGTATAGTGGAAAAATGAGCACGGGACAAAAAATTGCCTCAAAGATAGTGGGAGGAAACCCCATTGGTGGAAAATGGGAAAACAAACTCGGAAAAAAACCCCTCAACTTTGCCAAGAAAGAAAATAAAGCACGCGTGTGGAAAGATGATTAAACGAGAAGATTAGACTGAATTAAAAAAAATAAAAAACGAAGAAGAAGTTGAGGGATTGTTCACCCCTCAAGAAACTATTATTTTTTTAGCACAGCCTTTTTTCCAAGTTCTTCATCAATGGCCAGTTTCGGCTGGCCGCTACGAGGGAATACATCGCGGGATTTTACAATCCCGCAGTAGGCCTATTTTTTTAGCACAGCCTTTTTTCCAAGTTCTTCTTCAATACGCATCAAGCGGTTATATTTCGCCACACGTTCTGAGCGTGAAAAACCACCGGCTTTCAAATAATCCGCACCAATACCAACGGCCAAATCAGCAATGAATGCGTCTTCCGTTTCACCGGCGCGGTCACTCACAACGACGGTCCACTTGGCCTCGCGCGCAAGCGTAAACGCCTCTAGTGCTTCCGTCAATGTTCCCACTTGATTGGGTTTCAAATTCAACCCATTGCACGCTTTCAAGTCTAAAACACGTTTAATACGCGTCGGGGAAGAAACCAACAAGTCATCCCCCACAATGGGGTGAGTGCTCCCAACACGGGTCATTAATCCCTGGAATCCCTGCAAATCATCTTCCGCAAACGGGTCTTCCAGCACGGAAATAGGATATTGTTCCACGAGATTTGCATAATAATTCACTAATTGTCGATGCGTGAGGGGCTTACCATCCACGACATACATTCCTTTCTTGCGCAAGTGTGAACCCGCGATACTCAAACCAATCTTGATTTGCTTCTCGTGACCCACTTCCTTCGCGGCATTCATGATTGCGTCCAACGCGACTTTCACATCATTGGTGGGGATGGCTAACCCGCCGGTTTCACCCACATTCGTTGAACGAACATCAAAGTTTTTCCCCGCGTGAACGCGCAATGTTTGATAAATCTCAGACGAAATTTGAATCGCGTCCGCCGCACTCTTGGCTTTTGTTGGGGTAATTAAGAATTCTTGGAAAGGCAATTCGTTTCCCGCATGCTTTCCCCCATTCAACACGTTAATCATGGGCAATGGAATCGTGGGCACGTGCTTGCCGCCCTTTCCTTGGACGACTAAAGAGTGAATGTGCTCATACAACGGTTTGTCCTGCAACTTCGCCCCTAAACGAGCCACGGCCATGGATGATGCAATCATGGCGTTCGCACCCAACTTAGACTTGTTGGGGGTTCCATCCAATTCAATCAATAACTTATCCACTTCATGCTGCGCCACCGCATTGGCGTCTTTCAACTCTGAATTGATGGGACCATTCACATTCCGAATAGCTTTTTGGACACCCATCCCCATGAAGGACTCTTCGTCACGCAAATCATGGGCTTCAAAACGACCCTTACTCACTCCCGCGGGAGCGGTAGCACTGGCAACAATTGAACCGGAGACGGCCTCCACCTCAAGGGTGGGAAACCCCCTGGAGTCATACACTAAATGAGCGCGAAGTTTTTCGACAGCAAACGGACTTTTCATGTAGATTTCACCCGCTCGAGGAGCAATGCTGTATGGTATACACGTCAAGGGTTAAAAGCATGCCTCGGAACAGACGATTCCTCCACGAGCCAACCCAGGCCAAAAAAGGGTAAAACCCCCTCAAATGGGCAATGAATGAGTTATAGGGAGAATTGGTGGTATACGTGCGCGTCACATGACGGAGGGATTAATCTCATCCTTTTTGTCAGGTAAAGAGTCTTCGGAGGGGGGATTTTCTCCCGTTGATGGGGACACGCTTCCCGAACCCAACGGGTGAAGCGTGCCGTCTTTTTTCTTCTCCAAAATGACTCGCTTGACCATATTAAAGTTCTTCGTCCCCAACAATTCTTCCGTCAACGTGAGACTAGCCCACGTTTCAAGGGGTTGATAACGCGGGGGCGAGGCGGTGCCCTTCACGAAAGGAGTGAACGCGTCCACGTCCCAGGAGAAATACCACAACCCGGCAATTTTTTCCGCAATGGATTTTCCGCGCGACGTAAGAAGTGTTTCCACAAACGCCACATCGACTTGCGCATAACGCCTCGTGTAAAAACCATCAAACCAATAATCACTCCCAATCAGGAGACAATCTTCCTTCGCATACGCGTGCGTTTTCATGATTTCAAGCATGGCAATCTGACGATAA
>CAZKAN010000061.1:0-4930 GCA_964550925.1 uncultured archaeon
CACTGTTCCCCTTGTTACGCGTGAACAATTTGGGAGTGAACTCGAATCTCTTTTCCATTTACTTCTAGAGAACCCATTAATGCGTTGGCGCAGGATAGGTATTCGTGTGAGTGGTTTTGCTTCTCCTCCTAAACAAAAACGATTAGGGGATTTTTGACGCGTACGCATTCAGTGATGCATTGTCTTATCGCAGGAGTACGGCCGTGCTTTCTAGCCCATTTTTGCTGGGGTGAATCATTCCAATCTTCGTGTATTCGGGCAAGCGTGCCAATGAAACGTGTTCGCGTAACAATGATCGTAATCCCGTGGCGGTGCGGCAAAGCATTACCGTTCCCGGGTTGACCACATTTACGAGTTCTTCCAAAATTTTTCGCTTGTTGGTGATGCTTCCCGAGAGTAACACCACGTCTGCTTTCGCCGCGTGCGTGGGAATGCTTGATGTTCCAATGAAATGGATTTTTTTGGACAAACCCATCGCCGAAATGGCTTGTGTCGCGGTGGTTTGTTCCCTGTTCTCCGTTTCTACAACCGTTACTTTCGCCCCCGTTTTCGTGGCATACACCATGGGTGAAATGGGCAGGGGTCCATTTCCAATAGCCAACACGTTAGTGTGGGCTTTCATGTTCGTGAAGTGTGCTTCCTTAACGGCTTGATAAAATTTCCGCTTAACGTTGGAGTGACTGAGAATAATGGCGTGGTCACGCTGTTCAATGATGCCTTGCGCAATCGTCTGCGCCACGTCTTTTTCATAATATGCATACGCTTCTTGCGTGAGTGGTATATGTTGAGAAATCGCATCGATTTTGAGTAGTGTTTTTTCTTGCGCGGGAGTGAATCGTTGTGCGAGTAATAATTCTTCTAGTGCTTTAACCGCGAGCTCCACTTTTTGGTCAACCGCAGGATGTTCACTTGTGCGTAGTTTTTCGTGCAGTTCGGAACATAATTGATTCAAATTCTCATGAAAGACTTGAACGGTTGGCACGGATAACATGATTTTTTTCACCTGGGAGTGTTACTTTTTTTTGCTTTTGAAAGGGACTCATACACCATTTGAATGCACTTATAAACGTTCTTTTTTCACGGTGCTACATACGATAATTTTGGATATTCTTTCCTTTTCCATCATTTCTTTGTAAAATATTTGATATTTGATGATGGTTGCCCTTTTTTTTCCAGGTTATCAATAATAGTTTTCATTTGTTCATCGATTTTGCAGTGAAGTTTTAATACTCATGTTTTATTCCTACCCCATGAGACGTGCTTTTACCATTTCTTCGTCTGCTGCATTGGTTGTTTCACTCCTCGCACTATCTCTTATCATTGTCACTACTGCTTCTGCGAATTCTGGTTATGCGGTCTTGTCCGGCCTCTCCATTAATTCAATTAGACAGGTGGGTCCGCTCACGGAATATGGTTCCGCGTCGCGCGTCCCACAATACAACGTCATATTAGTTGTGTTAGACGATTGGGGCAAAGATGGTTGGGACGGGGGTGGAATCGGTTCCAATCTCCCGCACACGCCCACCATGAATGCGTTAGCCTCTCAAGGGGTGGTTTTTCCTAATTTTTGGATTGAACCTGTTTGTTGTTCCGCGCGCACGGAAATTCTTACGGGACAATTTTCGTTCCGCAATGGAGTAGGAAAAATACTCGATTCAAGTGTTGCGAGTGAATATGAAATGCAGACGAGCGCGGTCACGCTGCCCGAAGCCATCAAATTGGGAACGAATAATCAATACAAAACGGTTGCGATTGGAAAATGGCATTTGACGCATGATCCAAATGGACCGGCCATTCATGGTTTTGATTATTACGCGGGGTCGCTATGGAATTTAGGCGACATTAAACCGCCTAACATTCCGGGAGTTAATTCATATTTCAATTATTATTGGACTGTGAATGGCCAGACTTCCGTGAAAAACACGTATGCCACGACGCAAACAGCCAACGAGGCCATTTCCTGGTTGAATACTAATCAACAATCTCCCTTCTTCATGTATCTCGCATTCAACGCGCCGCACACTCCCCTGCATGTTCCTCCCGCTAACTTGCATTACCAATCCGGCCTCTCCAATTGTGTGAACAAGCGCGCGTGCTACACTGCCATGATTGAAGCCGCTGACACGGAATTAGGACGCGTTCTCGCTTCCCTTTCTCCGGATGTGCGTTCCCGCACCATGATTATGGTCACTGGAGATAATGGCACGCCTGACCAAGTCATTATTCCTCCATTCCATTCGGATCGCGGAAAAGGAAGCGTGTACGAAGAAGGGATTGCTGTCCCCCTCATCGTGAATGGTCCCCTCGCGGGTGTTCCGGGGAGCACTTCTCAATCACTCTTAACCGGTGCTGATTTTTTCGTGACTATTACTAAAATCCTCAACTTCAATGTTCGCTCACCAACCATTTTACCATCCAACTATGTTCTCGACTCGCGCACCTTCTTGAATAGCATCACGAATCCTGCTGTGGTTTCCACTCGAAAATATTCCCTGGCGGAACACTTTCAACCGAATGGTCTTACGGAAGGATATCCCAAAACCACTCCCACTCCCCCTGTTTGTCAAACGCCCCTCATGAGTTATCAGGGACCGGGCACTGCTGCTCTTTCCATTTGTGGAGACTACCTCGACTTGGGTGCGTCTGCCGATATTTCCATTACGAATACATTTCCCCTCGCGCCCGTTACTATTTATGCTTCCACGAGCGAGGATCCCGTTCCCCAGTTTGGTGGAACAACCGCTCCCCAATTCCCTCCCGAAATTACATTAACGGGACAAACCGATGCGCAGGGAACACTTCTCCTGCCAGACGCTGTGTCGATTAACATGGCTGATTTCCAGCAGCCGAATGATTGGTATTATCAAGCTGTCATTGAAAATCCCGCGCAACCTGGTAATTATCAGTTGACGAACGCCGTTCACGTGGTGGTGAATCATGAGCCCAACATCAAAGCTATTCGCAACGAGGCCATTCCTGGGAAATGCTACAAACTCATTGTGAGTGTGAACGCTAACCCGCAGCATGAAGAATTATACAAGCTGTGCACGGACCCATTCGAACAAAATGATTTGCTCGCGAATGGCCCTCTTACTCCGGGAACGGAAGCGTATGATAATTATCATGATTTGCGCAACAAATTAGATGAATGGTTGCAATAGTCACTATTTACTACATTTTTTATTTTTTTAACCACTTTTGAATAGGTTGCGCATTCAAAATATCTTTTTTGGTCGCCCATCCTCTTCGTGCTTGTCCTATTCCAAATTTCATGAAATCAAGGTTTTGAATCGAGTGCGCATCCGTGTTAATCACTAAGGGAATGCGTCGCTCCACGCACGCACGAACATGTTTCGCGTCAAAGTCCAATCGCGAGGGAAACGCATTAATCTCAAACGCTTTTCCCGTCCGTTGAGCAACATCCATTACTTTTTCCTCATTCAACGCGTAGGGGTTGCGCTGGTTGATGAGTCTCCCAGTAGGGTGTGCCACAAATGTAACAAATTCGTTTTCCAGGGCCGCAACCATGCGTGCGGTCATCTTTTTCTCATCATTTTTGAACCCGGAATGAATGCTCGCAATCACAATGTCTAATTCCTTCAATACTTTATTCGAATAATCCAATTCTCCATTCGCCAAAATAGCCACTTCACTTCCCTTCAACAATTGAATGCGTGGGAATTTTTTTTGCAGTGCGTCAATTTCTTTCACGTGTTCCATTAATCGTTTTTCATTCAGACCATTTGCCACCACATCACTTTTGGAGTGGTCGGTTATCGCATAATACTCATAGTTGAGTGAAATAGCCTTCCGCACCATTTCTTCCGTGGAATGAGCGCCATCACTCCATACGGTATGCGTGTGCAAATCCCCCAAAATATCCTCATATCCTATCAATTCGGGCAACTTCTTGCGCTCCGCTAATTCAATTTCTCCACTATTCTCGCGCATTTCCGGGGGAACCTCTTGCAACCCTAACGCTGCATACACGTCTTTCTCGGTTTTGCTGGCGATTATTTTTTTTCCCTTCACTAATCCATATTCGCTAAATTTCATTCCCATTTTGATAGCGCGATTACGCAACGCAATCCCATGTTCCTTGCTTCCGGTGAAATGCACTAGTCCCGAACCATATAATTCCGGTGAAAGCATGCGAATGTCCGAATTGATTCCCATTTTCAATCGCACCGATACTAATGTATCGCCCGCGCGCTCTACTTTTTCCACTTCGCTCAATTTTTGGATGGCTTTTGCCACACTCTCCGGTTGTCGCGTGAACACGAGCATGTCCATGTCTTTCACGGTTTCACGCATCCGGCGTAAACTTCCGGCCACTTCTGCTCGTTCCACTCCTTTGATCTCGCGAATTTCTTCGATGATTTGCTGCGCATACGGGTAAATTATTCCCATGAGTTTTCGTTCCGTTCCTTTCTTCACGAGTTCTAATCCCATGAGAATATCTTCTTCGCTTTTTTCTCCAAACCCGTTGAGCGTGCGAATTTTTTCCGCGCGAGCGAATTTTTCCAATTTTTCAAGGGAATCAATCTTCAATTCGTTAAACAGGCGCGCCACTTTTTTGGGCCCCAGCCCGGGAATCTTGAGCATTTCCATCACGCCTCGCGGAATCTGCTTTTTCAATTCCTCGTACTCATCCATTTTTCCTGTTTCGATGAATTGAATCATTTTTTTGGCAATCGCATCCCCTACTCCATCCAATTCTTTGAGTCCCTTGATTCCATTTTTCTGATAAATGGTTGCCACATCCTCGGGAAGGGTTTCAATCACGCGAGCAGCCTTGCGAAACGCAATAGGCTTCCACTCCACCCCCAAAATGTCCAACACGTCGGCCATCTCATAAAAAATCTGGGCGATTTGCGCATTCGTCATTCTAGGAAGCGGGCGTCCCGCTTAATAAAGATTGAACGCGTGG
>CAZKAN010000062.1:0-4929 GCA_964550925.1 uncultured archaeon
CGTGTGGGATTCGTCACGGAAGAATTAAACAACGTCCCCACCATCCAGGCAGCACGATTCATCGGACAAGCCACGAAATCACTCAAGGATAAAGGATTGTCGCAAAAAAAACAAATCGAATTATTGGAAGAATTTAGAGAAGGAAAATACAACGTGCTCGTTGCCTCGAGTGTGGCCGAAGAAGGATTGGACATTCCGTCCGTGGATTTGGTTATTTTCTACGAACCTGTGCCGAGTGAAATTAGACTCATCCAACGCAGGGGACGAACCGGGAGAAAAGCCGAAGGGAGAGTCATTATTCTCATGGCCGAAAAAACCATGGATGAAGGAATGTATTGGGCCGCCAAACGAAAAGAAAAAAACATGCACGAAACACTGCAACGACTCTCCACCATTACTAACGGAGGAAGCAAACACGCGGGAATGCACGCGTCAAATGAGGCGCGCGCAACAAATACCACGCATCACACTATCGAAAAAGGACAATCCACCCTCTTTCAACACACGGAAGAAAGCGAAAACGTTTTCATTTTCGCCGATGCGAGAGAGCAAGCTTCTTCCGTGCTGCGCGAATTATCATTCTTTCCCGATGTGAGAGTGCATACGAAAACACTCGAGGTAGGGGATTTTGTGATTGGACCTGATGTTGTCATTGAACGAAAAACTACGGAAGACTTTTTGAGCAGCGTGATTGACGGGCGATTATTAGGACAACTCATGAACATGAGCCAAGCGTACGCACGACCCTTGTTAATTTTGGAAGGAAAACCCGATGATTTGTTCACGATGCGCAACATGCACGAAAATGCGATCATTGGAATGCTATCCACCATCGCCCTCACGTATCGTATTCCTATTTTCTTCACCAAAAACCCTCAAGAAACGGCCAAATACATTCGACTCATGGCGAAACGCGAACAATTAGGAAGCGATAAAGAAATCCGTTTGAGAGTGGGAAGAAAAGGGTTCACGCTCAATGAGCAACAACAATTCCTCGTGGAAAGCCTCCCCGGAATAGGACCCACTGTAGCCAAAACATTGTTGGAACACTTTGGAAGCATTCATAAATTGGTGAATGCGACAAAAGAAGAATTGAAAGAAGTGGAAAACATCGGACCCAAAAAGGCCCAAACCATTTTAGATGTGATAACGAAACCGTATGAGAAAGACACGCGAAAAAACACGAAACCAAGCACGCACAACAAGGAAAATGAATTCGAGGAACTAGATTCCATGTTAAGCGAAGAAATGGGTGAAAAAATAACAGATAACGCAAACGTTGAAAACGAATCGCCCCGCCATGAAAATGAATGGAAAGAAAATGAAATAGAGGAAGAAGATTTACCCCTCGATTAAGTCACGCCTCACACGAGATTGAATTAATTATTACCAGAGATTTCAAGCACGGGAGAATTATTTTCCAAGCGCTCATAGACGCGCGCACTATCACTCGCAAACACGAGTGCGAGGCCGGGACAATTTACTAACTCTAAAATACCCGTTTTGGAATACGAGGCCGTCAATTCATCCCGAGACAAATACAAATAACGCGCGTTGAATTGATCGATGGAATTCAAGATGGATGAACACGTGGAACTCGAGAGTGCATTCTTCCAGGACTCATTTCTTTTTTCGAGTTCATGACCAAACTCAAAATAACCATCGATGACTACAGGTTTGCGCGTGTAGTACGCGAGCACGTGGCCCTGATCCCACGCAGAAAGTATGGCATCCGAACGCTTACCATGTTCACGCAAATAATCCAGTGCGGGAAACTCAGATGACTTGACATAGGGACGCATGCCATCCATTATTGAATAGAGGGAAACACACCCCAAAATGAGAAACAAAACGGCAAACACGGGAAGGGTGCGCTTGTCACGAATAAGTTTACCAAAAACCCAACTCACGCCCAGCGCGGCAAGAATAGAAAAGAAGGGAATGAAATACATGGAAAAACGAGTCGCTATCACGCCCAACGCGACGCTCAACAATAGCCAAACACCCAACATTTCAGGAAACTTAGCCTTCCAAACTCCCACTAAAACGAATGCCCATGACAATGGAAAAAACAACACGAATGAAATGACTGCAAGAGGAGCGATTTCACTCGCTTCAAAAACAAGCTTCGAACTATACTCACTCAAGGGTAAACCAATCGTGTACACCCACGCGAAAAAAACAACCACCATTCCAACGAGTGCAAACGGAAGAAGGATTGGAAATGAAAAACGCTTCAACAATCCAAGAGCAAACCACGCGGAAAGAAGAATAGCATACACCACCGAAGAAAGCGGATGCAACAAGACGAGACATAAACTCAACACGAATGCTAGTTTTTCACGGCGCGTCAACCACAAATATAACAAAAAAGGAATGAGCATCAACGCCACACCATCCGGACGAGTATGGGCAGCGGTGCGAAACACAGCCACGTTTGACAAGCCAGCAAAAAAACCCGCCCACGCGGCAATAGAAAAAGAACGCGTGAGCAAACGCGCCACTAAAAAGGTGGAAAGAACAAACAATCCCCCCACACTCACACCTAAAACTTTCAACACGAGCATCGATTCTACGCCCAACACGGACGCAAGGAAACCCGTTAGAATGTGGAGCAGGGGAGGGTATGAATACACACGACCCTGTAAGGATAATGCGTCCCAGGAAAGTAGTTCGTGCGTGCGTGCAATTTCATCACTCAAACGCGCATGAAAATGAGAATCGGGATCAAACATCCCCGGAAACGTGAAGGGGACACTCCGCACTAATACGGCTAGCAACACCACGACACACAACACGAACCATTTGTGGGAGAGAAAAGAATCCAATTGGTGACGCAGCGAAAAAGTAGCGTGAGGAGAAGACATGATGAATCACCTTAATCCAATCCCGCTAATGCACTCTTTTCTAAAAATAAAATTTCATTCGCGGGATGCGAAGGGAGCGTTGTTTTCACGCGCGAAAGACCCCACTCCCGAATGGTGCGGGAAAAATGAGGAGCATTCCATTCCGTTGGAGGAAAGAGACCCACCACGATAACGGAATCATCATCCCCCTCGAGAGTGATTTGGTCTAAGACATCCTTCCACTGGAACGTCCCCACGACACGCGAGAGGAATTCCAAGTCCAATTGACGAAAATGCCGAGTATTCGTGGATAATGAAGAAAGGGTAGCGAACGCGGACCACTCCAACTGCGAAGACGACCCCACGACACGGGAGGGAAGGACCTGAATAAAGCCCTGCGAATGGGATTTCGTGGAGGAACCGCCCCATTGCTTTTTAAGCGTGTCCGGGGACCCATTCTTAGGACGTAAACCTGTGACCCAGGACAAGACCCATGGTTTTTGCCCGGGAATAGGAATAAGCGTTTGAATTGGACGCATAACAAGGAAAACGCCACGCAGACTAAAAGACTACTAGTATAGGATGATGAAACATGACACAATGGCATGAAAAAAGTGACCGAAAAGAAACCGGTGGAATATTACGAACCAAAGACGGTGTGACCAAACGCCTCTCCCAAAAAGGAGGAGAATTCACCGCGACCACGCTCTCCACAAGTAATGAGAAGAAAAGCGTGCGAGGAATGGGAAACACAACCAAAGTCAAACTCACCAAAGCATTAAACGCGTCTGTTACCGACCAAAAGACGGGAAAATCAACCCCCATGAAGATTGTGTGGGTGCACGAAAACCCGGCCAACAGACTATACGTGAGACGAAACATCATCACGAAAGGAACACTCATCGAAGTTGAAGGAAACGGAAACAAAGCCTTTGCACGTGTTACAAGTCGACCCGGACAAAACGGAACCGTTACCGCAGTGTTGGCCAGCGCCCCCGCGGACACCAAGAAAACAACCGCACGCGCCGCTAAGACCAGCAAAGCAAGCAAGACAAGCACGAAGAAAGAGTAACTATCACTCTTTCTCCCTCATTTTCAACGCGACGTGCCGTGAGGAGAGATTCTCACAACATTATCCAAAAAACGTGCCCATTTTAAGCCGAATTTGACTTTGTTTATATACCGTACCAGTAAGTATATATATTGCTTCATCAGGGTTTAGTGTATACTGGTTCTTATTGAGCCGTCCTAGCCGACTCGAAAATAAGTTGTGCGTGTGGCTAGACCTCTCTGTGGGAACTTTTTGAGGAGAAAAAGGTGGTTTAACCATGGCCGGAAATGTCTGTCCCGAATGCGGTAGTACGAAGCTCCGCAAGGATTCCGAAAAAGGAGAAATTGTCTGCCAACAGTGCGGACTCATCGTTTCGGAAGATGAAATGGATTTCGGTAAAGAATGGCGCTCATTCGACGGCGACGGGTTCGAAGACTCGGCACGCACGGGAAGCCCCATGAAGTACGTGAAATTGAACAAGGGACTCGTCACGGTTATTGACCGACGCGGCGCGGATGCACGCGGAAACAAACTCTCATCTAAATCAAAAGCACAAATGTATCGCTTGATTAAGTGGCACAAACGCGCGAGTATCTCGAGCAGCATGCAACGAAATTTATCCATTGCACTCACCGAACTCCGACGCGTGGCCAGTTATTTGAACATTCCCGAACAGTTGGTGGAAGCCGCTGCGTTGTTGTATCGTAAAACCGTCAAGAAAGGATTGATTCGCGGACGATTAATTGAAGCCGTGGTGGCAGCCGTGTTGTACACGGTGTGCCGAACCTACCAAGTTCCTCGCACGCTCAATGAGATGGCGGAAGCAAGTGGTTTGACGAAGAAAGAAATTGGTCGAACGTACCGCTTCCTCGTGAGAGAATTGCGATTAGAGGTTCCATTGACGAATCCAATTCACTACATTCCCCGCTTCGCCTCGGAATTAAACTTGAGTGGAGAAGTGCAGGAAGAAGGTCGTAAAATTTTGGAAGACGCCATCGGAAAAGGACTCATCTCCGGACGCGGACCCACGGG
>CAZKAN010000063.1:0-461 GCA_964550925.1 uncultured archaeon
GGATAGGAATTTATAGCACGGCAGAGGATTGGATTCATGCCCGCCCTCTTGAAGCGACCACCCAGCAAAAGAAACGCGAATCGGGGACTAATCGCCACCGTGTTTAGGAGAGAACCCATCCACCACGGAAGTGAAGGGAGTGTGCACCAGGCTGATGTTCACGTCACCACCGGAAAACGATCACGATTTCGACCCATACGATTAGTCGAAAAAAAATTTCACGGTGCCGATGAGACGAGGAGGAGCGTGTCTTATCAAGTTTATCGCGACAATCCCCTCTTAGCCAAACCCGTGGAACAGTTCGAACTCATCGCACGACTCAAAAGAGCCAACTCTCTATTCAAACTCGGATTACGCTTCCCACGCACGATACGACTCATGAAACATGACGATGGAAAATACTCCATTATTTCAACCCCCCTCAATGTGGTCAATCAGTATGAGTTATGTGCAAAAGATGA
>CAZKAN010000063.1:471-4854 GCA_964550925.1 uncultured archaeon
TGGAACGGCAACAAGAAACACTCAAACGAATTGGAGTGAGAGCACTCAAGGATGTATTCTTCTGCGTCAAAAACCAGGAAACGGGAGAAGTTACTGCCGTCATCGCAGACTATGGAACACTCTCCATCGTGAAAGAAAGACGAAAAAAATAACGGAAACTCACCCCCCATACCATTAAAACAACGTAAAACATACTAGGAAAATATGCCCGAAAAACAGGACGAAATAGGAACCGTTGTCTCCAACCTGGAAGGACCGTCTCCTAACCAAGTGGATTTTGTCGTGTTAAACGGAAAAGTACACCGCGGACAATTCGTGGAAATACCCTACTCGGAAGGAACCATCATTGGAATGGTCACGAACGTGTTGAAAACAAACAAGTATTTCGAACGCGCAGACACGGTCAAAGAATTTGAAGCGCAGGGAACTAAACTCTTTGAACAATTCCCCGTGAACGAATGGGAGTATGTCATGGCCGTCACCTCCCCCCTAGGCGTGTTCACGAGCGAAAACAAAATCAAACGCACGACATTCCCTCCAAGTCCGGGAAGCAAAGTGTATAACGCCAACACGGAACACATTCGAAAATTCTTAGGATTAGATGAGGAAAAAGGATTGAATCTAGGAAAACTCGAATTTCATGACGTGGATGTGAAGCTCAATTTATCCAAATTATTACAAAAACACTTAGCTATTTTGGCCATGTCCGGAGGAGGAAAATCCTACACGGTTTCATGCTTACTCGAAGAACTATTAACACGAAAAAAAGAACACGGACGCGTGGCCATAGTAGCGTTTGACGTGCACGGAGAATACACTAATTTCGCGGAACCCATCACGGATGAAAAATATACGGATTACTCACGCTCAACGAGGTTAATTCGCGCACGCGACTTACGCATAGGGGTTCCAAAAGTAAGTACTGGGATGTTCGCCGCGCTTCTTCCTAACGCATCCCCCGCGCAAAAAAGAGAATTAGGAAAAGTCATCCAACACTTGCAACAAAAAATGAAAGACGGACAAGGACCCTATGATTTGAATGACATCCGAGGAGAATTACTAAGTGAAATGGGAAGCAAAGACACGAAAGAAAGTGTGATACTCGCCCTCATTGGATGGCTGCATGAATTGGAAGAATTACAATTATTTGGAAAAGCAGATAATCCATCCTTACTCGACTTGGTCCAGCCAGGCGTTCTCACGGTGGTGGATTTGTCAGACATTATTCACCAGCACAAAAAACAAGTGATTGTCGCCTATTTGTCGAGTCGATTATTCTACGAACGAAGAGCGAAAAAAATTCCTCCAACCACCATTGTGTTAGAAGAAGCACACAATTTCATTCCGCAACAAATAGCCAAAGAAGGAAGCATCACGAAAGGAATTATGAGAACGATTGCACGCGAAGGAAGAAAATTTGGAGTGAGCTTGTGCTTGATTTCACAGCGACCCATCCAATTAGACACGACTACCTTGTCGCAATGCAACACACAACTGCTGCTGCGCATCACCAACCCCTATGATATCAAACACATCGGAGAAAGTGCGGAAGGATTATCGGCGGAAAGCTTGAGCATGCTCACCTCATTGAGAGTGGGAGAAGGCCTGTTGATTGGTGAAGCGGTGAACGCGCCCACGTTCTTCAAAGTCCGCACGCGGACGTCGCAACCCTCGCAGCACGAAGGAACGTTAGAGAAAGCTTCCCTCGAATACGAAGAAAACGAGAAAAAGAACCGGAAAGAGACGGAAGACTTGTTGTAATGCGCCCTGCAAAAAACCTGCGGAACCAACGGCGGTTTACTCCCTCCATAGGGATATACCCTGAAATAATTCTCTAATTCTCTCGTATGTCTCCCAATACATACTCCTTGACGGCAGTGTCGGCCCGCGAAGAACGCCAAACCATTGATGTGACGTTCACGAATAATCATACCAAAAAAATCAAACCCTACCCATTTTTCCCCTCATTTTACCTCCCCCGCACTTCCACTACTCCATTTGAAAAAATACTGGAAAGCATTTCACGCCCTCCCCTGCAAACCATTTCACACGAATATTCAACCCAAGTCATTTGCAAAACGTGGAACGAACTCAAACAAGTGGCACAGCACATTCACACGAATACAAATTATTTTCCAACACTCATCGAACCCGAGAGACAATTTTTACTCACGCAGAAATGGAGATACTTCCAAACGTTCGACGAAAAACTACAACCACTCAACCAGGCATTTGCCGACCACCCATTACCCGGATTAGTGGACACACTTCACACTACTCTCGAAGGGGCCAGGCAACACAACCCCAAAATAGAACAGGAGTTACGTGAACGAATGGTGGGAAGCCACGAGCTGAATATTCCCTACACGGACACGCCGCAAACGCTCAACGAACAACTGCACACGTTGTTAGAAAACCACTTTTTTACCCATCAAAGGGCGTCACCCATTCACACAAAACAATATGCCACGGCAAACCAGTGGTCACACGCTCAACGGACGCACGCGAATGAATTATTTTTCCACACGCCGAGAGAAGGAGAAGGAAAATGCACCTGCTGCACGCCCACCACGAGTTTCCACGCATCCATCCATGAAGGAAGCGTCATTGAAACACGCGTGATTCAAGACGGGGTGTACATTCACACGCACAACACGGAATGGAGCGAAAAATACCACGCTCAACACGCAAGTAAGGAAAAACGTCTCGCGCGACAAAAAGAATTCGGACTCGCAACATGGCCCATTGGTCCCCTTTTCCGAAATGAAAAAATAATTCTACCCATTCACGAAGCGCGGGAAGAAATCAAACAAGGAACGCTCAGCATGGAAAACAATTCCACGCAAACATATTGGAAATGCGCCCGGCAACCATTCATCATGGAAAAACTCCACCAAACGCTGCGCGAACGCGTACACGTGCATGAGACCCAACAAAACGTGCTCACGCAGCCCTATCTCAATCAGTACCAGCTCGCGTATACTAAACACGCGGCCCAGGACCCCCTCCTCCAGATTCATACCCTGGCCATGAGGAAAACAAAGGAGTGGCTGGCCAGTCTTCCAAACTATGGGATATACCACTCCAACGCCTGGACGGATGCCACCCACGCTCAACTATTGGAAAGGGCCGTATTAAGGGAATAAGGCCTAAAACCGCTCCAAAGACCACTAAATAAAGGCAGGGGGGTTGCTTGGACAAACCCCCACATAGGCTTTTGATCAAACTTTTGGCAAAAGTTTGAAGGGTTGCTTTATATTCGTTTCCCAGCGATTTTCTCTAGTATATGACTACGATTACCCGTTTTGAACAAACACGCATTATTGGAGCGCGCGCCTTGCAGTTGGCCTTCGGCGCCCCCGCGTTGTTAGAAAACAAGAAAGTACTCTCCCCCTACGAATTGTCTAAAGCCGAATTCGAGGAAAAAGTCATCCCATTATCCGTTATTCGCAATCTCCCGAATGGGCAGTTTATTCGAATTGAGGTGAATTAAGTATGGGAAAATCCGTTCCAAAAGGAATCAAAAGCAAAGCAAATATTATTTTGAAAGAAATGCCTGAAGCATTCAGCGAAAACTTCGAAAACAACAAACTCAAAGTCAAAGAACTCAAATTACCTTTTTCAAAGTGGACAACCAACGTCATGGCTGGTTTCATGACGCGACACCACAAGAAAATCCGCAAGGCTGAAGCCAAGAAAGAAGAAGCGCGAAAGAAGACCGAAATGGTGATGAAAGAACACCCGGATATGAAGAAGCCCACGCACATGCGCATCGAAAAGCAAGCCGAAGAAGTGAAAGAATAAATCATTCTTTCACTCACCCATTATTTTTGAAAACAACTAACTCATTTTCATCACACTACTTTTGTTCCCGCATCAATCAACTTGTTCAAGGGAATCGTAATACCATCCTCATTCTTATCGCGCTGCAAGACGTATAACGAGCCGGTCGCGGCCTTTTCAATTTCTGAAGCGTGAGTGATAACAAAAACTTGGTCCACTAACGCGGGAAGACGGTCCTTCAACATCGTGGTGAGTGCTTGAACGGATTTCACATCCAAATTGTGCGTGGGCTCATCCAAAATGATCCAGGAAAGCTGACGCGTCAACACAAACGCAATGGCCATTCGCAACGCCAACGCGGCCGCACTGCGCTCTCCTCCCGACAAGGAGGATTCGGCCGGAATCCATTCTCCACTTTTCTCCCGGACACTCAACAAGTAATCATTATCCTGAATCAAAACTTTCGCCAGGGTAAAATCCTCATACGGATAGACACTCAACCAAATTTCTGACAACGCAGCATTAATCGCACTGATGACCCCTTCACGCAGCTGTTGTTGGGTAACCACTAAGGCGTTGGAAAACACGCTCAACACGTTT
>CAZKAN010000064.1:0-4644 GCA_964550925.1 uncultured archaeon
TACTCGTCGGGATATTCGTAGTTCGATTGTTGATCGTCGTTCAACACCTGTTCCTGAGGGGCTTGCTACCTCCGATTTAGTTCGGAAAGCTTGGTCTTCTTTGAATAAATCTCAGCAGGATGTTGTTTATCTTAGGTACTGGAGAGGGTTGAGCGAAAAAAATATTGGTATGGTACTAAACTTATCAGAATCACGTATTTCTAAAATTTTGAGAAAGGCGCATGAAATAATTCGTCGGCGCTTGTCTCGATACATGGGTGAATAGTCGCGTTATTTATACTCGTTTACTTTTTTCTGGTTGATGTCCTACACGCAAGTCCTCGTTGTGCGTAATGATTTGAAAATGGGTAAAGGCAAGATTGCCGCGCAATGCAGTCATGCGTCCATTGCTGCTTTTCTTAAATCTCAGGAACGAAAATGGGGCAATGAATACGAAGAGTGGTTGAATGAGGGGATGCAAAAAATTGTTGTGAAAGTCGATTCTGAAAAAGAACTTTTACAATTATTCGAGCAAGTGAAGAACAAATTCCCCACCGCACTGATAACTGATGCGGGTCACACGCAAGTTTCTCCCAACACGAAAACCTGCATTGGCATCGGCCCCGCATCTGAAAATGAGCTCAAAAAATACACGGGTCATTTAAAGCTGCTTTAGCAAGTTGAGTGTATGTCCTCTCTCTTCCGTCATGCGTTTGAAGCCGTGAAAGATGCCGACCTTGTTCTTGAAATCGTGGATGCTCGTTTTGCTTCATTCATGCGTAATTCCGACATGGAGGATTTTTTGAGGCGTCGAAAAATCCCATTCATTATTGTGTTGAACAAAATGGACTTGTTGCACGGAAAAAATCCCGCTTCGGATGAATTCAAGCAATCAGGTATTGATTCGATTCCCATTTGTTGTGTTCCTAAAAAAAATATTAATCGTTTGCGTTCGCTCCTTTTTTCTCGTTTAGATAAAGGGGGGAAAATCGCGGTGATTGGTTATCCGAACACGGGAAAGTCAAGCGTGATTAACGCGTTGAGCGGAAGGCACGCCGCTCCTACTTCAAGGCAAGCGGGTTTTACGCGCGGCAAATCATTTGTGAAGTTGAAAGAGGATGTGTACTTGATTGACACTCCCGGGGTTATCCCCATTGATGAGCGGGATAATTTCAAGCTCATGTTGTTTAACGCGAAGAGTGTGAACCAGTTGAAGGACATTGAACAATTGGCCATGGAATTATTGGAATGGTTGCCCACGCACAATTATTGGAAGGATTGGCTCCTGCGCACGTATGGATTAGTTGTGCGTGGGGATGGGGATGAGCAGCTGGAACAACTCTCGCGCGCGTGGAATAAGATGCGTCGCGGCGGAGTTCCGGATACGCATGCTACGGCGATAAAGCTCATTCAGGATTGGCAGCAGGGCATTTCTCCGCGCGAAGAATAGGTTGTTTTTCCCCTCGTTTGCGTTTTCCTTAAAAATGCGGGTTCCTTTTTTTTCGTGGTATGAATGATGCTCGCCGTCAGAAAGTGTTGAAGGTCATGGCCGTTGTTTTAGTGGCGTTTGGGGGGAGTTTACTCTATTTTTTGTTTTTTAACTCTGGTTTGTCTCTTTCTCCTGATCCCACGAATCAAGCTGGTCGTGTGATTGTGTTGAATGATTCTGTTCACGCCATTCATGATGTCACGTTTTCCTACGTGGTTCAAGGACGCGTTGTGAGTTCACAAACGATTGATGTGCTTCTCCCTCGCGAGTCCAAACTTATTGACCTGGATTCCCATTTCCAGGATGGTTCGTCGTATTTGGTTCGCGTCACCGCTCCCTATCATTTGTCGCGACAGCTCACGATACAGACCTCGTCTCCCGTGAATACCATTCCCGCGTTGTCCATCACGTTTGAAGTGCCTGACGTGGCCACGCAAAACACACCTATTTCTATTCAGCTTAGTGGAAGAAACCTCGACCCTATTCCTCGTGTGGTGAGTGTTGCATTCGAGTGGGATTCCCCTTCGTTTGGAGAAAATCCTCCTATTTTGGAGTGGGGTCTTCCTTCGAATGGTGAAAGCACGTTAAACGTGTCCGCCACCCCCCTTTCGTCGGGAGAAGACCTCTCATTTAAAATAAAGGTATTCACTCCTTCCAACGTTCTCGTGGAGCGCGCCTACCCCATAACAGTGCTTCCCGATGTTAATGCCATGACAACAACGGATACCAATGTGAGTGATTCCTAATGCCTGCCATTCCCCCTTCAACTAACCCTTCCGGGAGCGAACCTTCTATTATTGAGATTATTCAATCTATGGTTCGTGAGGGTGAGTCCGAGGAAAAAATTCTTCAGACCTTGCAGCAATTGGGAGTGGAACCCCAGAAAGCCCAGCGTTTGCTTCTCCTCGCGCAAGCGGACACGTTTGCCTTGTTGCGAAGTGAGATTTCGAAGATTGTGAAGCAAGACCTTGAGTCCGAGAAACAAAACATGAATGCGTTTGTTCAGCAGCAGGCCCAATCCGCCGTGCAATCCGCGTCAAAGAATTTGTCGGAGAATGTGAAGAAGGATTTGGAATCGTATGAGAATCAACTCTCCATGCAGCGCAGAAATTTTGAAACGCAAACCAGTGATACGGTTACAAAATTCACCGATTTAGCTGAGCGTATTCGCGTGCGCGTGAATGAGTTGGGAAAAGACGTTCAACAAGTGAAGGTGGATCAGGATGAAATAAAGTTGCGCGGCGTGGGTAACCAAAACCGCATGATCTCGTTAGCGTTGCTCGCGTTTGGCGTATTATTCGTTCTCGCGGATTTGTTTTTGTTTATTGTAAACTTTGGAAGCGTACTAACCATTGATTCCGTGATTATTTTCATCGTCATGGCCCTCATTGGGGTCGTGTTGATGTTTGTGGCCACGCTGGTGTAACCTTATGCGTATTCCGCGTCGCCGTTCTCTCGTGCGGAAGGGTGACATCATGTTTCGTTTCAAGGCTCACCCTACTGCGGAAGCTTCCTTTTCGCCAAAGCACACTCCTAGCGGTGTGCGCGCCATTGTTTTCGAAAACGCACATGGTTCTTTTCATTCAAAATTGATGAGGCATAGCGACTTGAAAAGAAAAGGGGTGAGGCGTATTTACGCCGATAGGCCAATATCGCGTCTAAACGAGTTGCATGCACAAAATGTTCTTACAATTGAAGGTGAGTCGACGTTTGGATTGTTAGGTCGCTTTCAATTATGGAGGCTGCGTCGCCTAAATGGACTTTCTGATCGTGCCGAGGAGAATTTTCTACGAAATAAATCATTTTCCAATTTTAGAAAGCAAGTGGAGTGCAGTGTTGCTCTGCAGAAGTATCGTCACCAACTGATTCGGTCAACTGTAAAAAGATTGATTGCTGCGGGAGAGCTGCCGGTTTATGGAGAATACGGAACCATGCACTCTATTTTACGAAGGGAATTTCAGAAAGAAGGAATTCCCATGAAATCAAAAGTTGGAGCACAAGCTTTTCCTTATGATATCATTCTCCTGCGCAAACTCGTAATGGGAAATTCCCTTCGCCAAATATCTTCTGAATTGCTGAAGAAAGCCTATATTTCTTCCCTCTTTGGGTTCGAACCGGCGGAAAAGTCAAGACTGACTCGTGAGGACGATCAACTTTTGCGCATATACTCTATTATGCAACGAACGCTACTGGACGATTTGACACCAAAGATGCTCGATGAAATTATTGAGAAAATTCAACGAGGAGAGAATCCTGTCGATCGTCTTTGCCAGTTAGCTGGAATACGTGTGGGTGACAATGGATTGATTATAATCAGGGATTTGATTGCCCATGCGCGAAAAAATCCATTTTATCGTCGTTTGTTAGACGACCCGAAAATGAAGTCCAGAGTTAAATATTTACAAAAATAATTATTGCTTCTTGCTTCGATTCACCACACCCTCGTGTACTTCGAGTGCGTGAAATTTTTTCAGGTTTTCAATGGCCCATTCTAGGTAGACTTTTGCCCTATACGAGGGTTGTTTCGAGCGTAATTGTTCGAGCTCTCCAATGATGACTTCGAGGGGTTCCATACGTATGTATTCTTCCGCGGAACCTCATTTAAAGCCTTGTTTTTGAGGCCTATTTTTCCGTGTTAAACGTGAGGGGTTTGACTAAAAAGTGCTCAATTTTCTTTCCTACTTGGAAGGCTTTTTCCTTGTTCAACGCGTAACTTTTCTCGTTCACATGGAAGTCTTCTTTTTTCATGAATCTCCACCCGTTGCGTGGAATTTTCCACGCGATAACTAATTCTGCTCCCGCGAGGTTGCACCATTTTTCTAAATCATTCATTTGCGTGTGAGAAATGTGCAAATTATCCGCTTTCCATGCTTTACATTCAAACGCGTAAATTTTTCCATTTGTGAGTGCGATGGCATCGGGCGTGGGAATCATGTCTTTTCCTTTGCCTGAACCGGCCGCGCGACACACGGCCATTCCTGCCATGTAGAGTGTTTGCAATAACTCTCGTTCCGCATTCGCGCCTTTGTTGTAGTGCGTCATGCTTTCTTCATGTTTTTTGGGGCTTATTAATCGCGCGTCTCCTTTACGTATTTATTCTCCGCTCCCCATTCTTTTTTTCATGTCTTCGCCAGTGTGGGGAGTGGAGTTGATGTATGATACTCACTTTTCCAAGT
>CAZKAN010000065.1:0-4608 GCA_964550925.1 uncultured archaeon
CGTGTTTAGCATCGTGGGGTTGTAATTTTTCGTATTGTTTTCTTCTTGCCTCTTTCAATATGGCTCTCCACCCAATTCTTTTTAGCCATGCTATTATTTTTTCTTCGCGCGAAAGACTGGGTAAGCGTTCCGCATCAAATGTTTTTCCATATTTCCAGACGCTTAGTCGTATGAGTTGTGCGAGTTCACCCGCATCTATATGTGCTATTTCGCGCTGTAATTTCATGATTCGTGCAACGCGTTGAATGTAGGGTTCAAATTCTTCCATGGCTTGGGGAGATAAGTAGCTAGCGCGTGAGACAGTGGTGCGACGACTCATATCATGGAGTAGATTACTCGGTATAAAATAAGTGCGTTTTTGGCGATAGTTTATTGTGAATGAATGTAAGTGCAGGGAGCAGGATTCGAACCTGCGAAGGCACTAAGCCAGTGCGGCCTAAACGCACTCCGGTTGACCGCTACGGTATCCCTGCAGCTATAACTATTCTGGGGTGAGAAACAGATATAACCCCGCGCCCGTGTTTACCGTGTCAAATCCGAAAAGTGTATTTTCGTGTCACGTTCGGGGGGGTTTTCTTCTACGTCTTCGCGTAAATCGTCTTCCACGTCGGATGACCATTTCCTTGGTTGTGCGTCCGGTCGTTCCTCATTGGCTTTGCCGGGAACCCCTTTGAATAACGTATCAAGTGTTCCTTCAAAGAATGGGGTTGCATTTTTGGCGGATGAAAAACCTTCTTTCTTTCGTCCGTTGAATACAAAAAATCCTAATGCAATCGCTGCAACAATTCCTAATCCTAACAATGGGGCATTGCTACTAGTTGCCAATCCTGTCGTGGGACTGGTTGGTCGGAAAAAGTCGGAGATGAATGGGATTTGAAACCCTTGCGGTTCTTCCACTTTAGGCGCAATCAGGGGAGCGAGTTGTTCTTTGACTTGGGTTAATTCTATTTTTGCATTCTCTACTGCTTTCGTCAATTCCGCGTTGTTTGTGTAAATGGATTCTGCATTCGTGGTGGTTTGTGTCTCAATGGTCGTGATGCGCGATTCTGCTTCCGTTACTTTATTAGCGAGTTGCGTTTGTGATTCCGCGTCCACGGCGTCAAACACGTTCACGGTAAACAATTGGGTTTCCGCCGAGCTTCCTTGGGTGGAAACGAAAATGGTGTGGGGTCCGGGAAAGAATCCTGTGTGCGTGATGATGGTTGTGAGTCCTGCGTTTGTTTTTGTGTCCGCATCAAATGTGGCGCAGTGAATGATGAAGGGTATCCAGTCTTGCTGAATTACGCACGTTCCGGATGGATAAATGGTTGCCACCAGCATGTTATCAAAATGCACTCCCGCTTGTGTGAACTTATCCGTGTCGGGCAGTACAATGCGGAACGTGAAGGGCGCGTATGAGACGACTTTCTCGGGGGCTTGTATTTCGGTGGCATAGGCCGCGCTGGCGATGAGTACGATTCCGAGTAAGATTCCCCAATGGTTCATGTGTTTTCCTTCTGCGTGTGCTTTACCCACCACGTCAACCCCTTTTATAAGCGTTTTTGGGGGCTTTTGGTATAATACGAATAGTCCCGTAGTGTAACGGTATCACACGACCTTCACACGGTCGAGACGGCGGTTCAACTCCGCCCGGGACTACTATTTTCTAGAGGGCATTTTTTCAGCACGTGAGTAGCTTGTTCAGCGTGCTTGGGGCTTGTATTCCTTCGTATTTTTTTCCATTAATTACGAGCGTGGGGACGCGGGTGATGTTAAAGTCTTTGACTAACAAGTCTAATGGTTCGATTCCCCCTTCGTAGGGGAATGCGAATATTTGGATGGTTTTACTGCACGTTTTTCCCAATTCATCGAGTATGCTTGCTTGTGTCGCGCAGTTGGCACATGTTTCAATGTCTGAAAAAAAGTATAGGATGGGTTGTTGGAGTGCTTCCACATCGGGGCAGTTTTCTTGGTATTGTAGCAAGTAGAAGTATAGTTGCGCATTCGCGGATTGGAATCGTTTTCGCATGAGTGTGTATTGATTGTCTAAACTATTTTTTTTGGCTGCGTCTAATAATTGTAGTAAACTGAATAATTGTTTGTTTTGGGATTGAATATGTTCACTCAACACGGTGCAGAATCGTCCCGTGTTGTTTGTGTCAGACAAATAATTCAAATAACTCTGCACCGCGCTTTCTTGTGAGATGACGCTGTCTATTTCGCTCATGAGTTGTGCGTTTCGTTGTCCTTCGAAACTGTAACTAAACAAGAGCCAGCTCCCTAGGATGAGTCCGGTTAGCAATCCTGCTTTGATGAATGTGTTCACCATTTTTGGTTCATCCCTGTCATGCTTTTAGTGAGTGAAATAAAGTAAACGGAAATAATAAACACGCCGTAGACGAAGACAAATACGATGAGTGCAATGGGGGATATTTTGGGAGTGTTTTTTCGTAGGGCTTGGGAACCAAACACGACTAATGCGAGGGTGATGGCGAGCATGAACACGTAATAAATCGTGCTCGCGGTCACGTGCCAGGGTGGGATGGGGATGATTTCGAATGATAGTTGGGAGAGCGTGGTGGTGAAATCAACGAATGATGCCGCGCTTTCAACCATCATGCGTGCGAGGAGGAATAGGAATAGCATTGAGGTGAGTTCCATGAATAATCGCAGTGGGAAAAAGAATCGGAAAAATATTTTTTTGGGAGAGAAGAATTCGTGGCGATACTTGTATGCGGTTTGGAATCCGCCGCGGGTCCATCGTAATCGTTGTCTAAATAGTGCGGGGATGGTTTCAGGCACGTCGCTATAAACGTGGGCCTGGGATTCCATTCGTAAGGTGTATCCGAGTTGGTGCAAGTGGAATGTGATTTCCATGTCTTCCGTAATGTTTTCCGTGTCAAATCCATTGGCTTTTTGGAGGGCTTCTTTTTTGTAAATGGAAAGGGGTCCCGGCGTCACAAACAAACTATCGAGTGCCGAAAGTACGGTGTTGTATAATCCGAACCCCACGCAGTATTCGATTTCTTGTATTTTAGGGAGTAATCCTCGAGGGTTGTTTACGCGAACAATACTCGTTACTCCCCCCACGTTTTCTTTTTCATAGAAGTGAGGGATCATTCTCATGAGGCAATCGGACTCCGGGTAAGAGTCTCCGTCCACTACTCCCACGAGTTCTCCTTTCGCGTGCTTTAACCCTATGTTGAGTGCATTTCCTTTTCCTCCGCGCGGGGAAACGTGAATGACTTGGATTCCTTTTTGTTGGTCCAAAAATTCTCGCGTGGCATCCGTGCTTCCGTCATTAATCACAATGATTTGTACGCGGTGCGGGTATTCCATGGCGCGGACTTTTTCTAAACAAGTGTGTAGTGATTTTCCGCGGTTGTAGGCGGGAATGAGCAACGTTAACGTAGGCCATTTTTTGACGATGGGAAGGGTTTCAGTTTTGAGTTCGAGGAAATGAATCAGGAACAAGTTAGCAATGTATAGGAAAATAGTGCTCAGGATGAATGTCACCCACAATAATGGGAGTGCAAAAATAATGTATCCCGCGCTCAGGATAATGATACTATATCCTAGCAACATCCACTTTCGGGTGGCGGGGGAAATGGGTGAGGGCATACTTCAACTGGTTCCCACGATTTTTTAAGGAACGTGGGGCAATCCTCGAATAAACGCTGGTTAAACGTGTTTTATTTGGTGAACGCGTTGGCCGTCGTTCCTCCATCCCACGTTACACGTGGACGCATTTTCACGGTGTAAATGGACTCGGCATTATCATCCAGCAATAAAGCAAACCCTCTTCCTTTGGGCATTTCCGCGTATAGTTTGTCAAAGTCTCCGTGCATGTACGATGGTCTGAGTTGAGATACGGCCATGATGTCATCCTGCGCCGTCATGCGATGAGAAATGAACAAGTCACACTGCGATATGGCATCCGGGTGTAGCTTGTTCGGCCGTTGCGTCGCGAGAACCAAACTCAATCCAGGTTGTCTTCCCACGCGAATCCATTCAAGCAAAACATTGAGCGCAATGTTAGGTTCATCCTTCGGCATGAACATGTGGGCTTCATCAATCATCATCCACACAATAGGCATTTGCGATTCGCGTCCTAACCCTTTCATTAATCTAATTTCTTCTTCTTTTCGAAAAAGCATTCGTTCTTCGAATAGTTTTTTTCCCAATAATGCAACAATAATATCTTTGGTTCCTTCCATTCCAATCGCTTGTCTGTACGCGGAAACATCAATCACGGTTATTTTTCCCGCTTCCGCGATATCACGAATTTTCGTTCCTTCTTTTTCTAACAATCCCCATTCCTTGGCCATTTCGATTCTATTTTTGAGGGCTTGTTTCGTGAGCACGTCTGCTTCATTATCTTGTGTAATTCCCATGATTACTTCGTCCAATCCAAAACGCATGCCTAATTTTTCTTTCAACTCATTAATGACGCGCCCGAGCAAAATGGCTTCGGGGTCGTGCCACGTATACCTAAACAAGGCCATCCATTCCGTGATGTCCAACTCACTACAACGAAGCGTGAGGGGTGCGTCTACGGGGATTTGCTTCTCGGTGTAGAAGTCCATCTTTCCTTTGGGAACCAGGTTGCGCACCGGCGTGGCTTCGGGG
>CAZKAN010000066.1:0-3533 GCA_964550925.1 uncultured archaeon
GTTCCCTTGGAAACACTTCAGAAAGAACACCCTAACTTTGGAGTAAAGTCTTTTAGTGAACTGTTTGACTAGTGAAGTTCCCTTCCAAAATCATTCATTTCTTTTTCAGAACGGGCCGCCTCATCATTGAAATAGCGCAGGGAGTAATCCGTTTGAATAAACACTGGTCGAAAAATTTTTCGAGCAATGTAAATCCAAACCCACTCGCGCAGCAAAAAAATTTCATAGTCATCTGCATTTCGTTCCGTGGCTTTTTTCACTAATTCTTTCAACTTGGGAGAATTATAAAAATCAACGAGCGCGTGAAAATCATTTTCGTTTTTCGCGACAGGAGTTTTCTGGAGAAATGCATCTATTTTAGACAAATCCACTTGGTGATGCAGTGACTTATCCACGTATGCGTGGAGGGAGGAAATCATATTGGTAATTTGACTGAATGGGGCATTTTTTTCAGTAGTTTTCAAATCATATTCTTTCTTCGAAAAGGCAACGTATCCAGGGTAGTTTGCCGTAAAATGAATAAAAAAAGGGGGCTTAGCTTTCGTGGTTTTCGAGTCAGGCATTCCGTGTTCCCTATCCCATGTGACGTAGGTGCATAATAACCTTTTTCCTGTGAAATAAGGTATGGACTCCAAAATCATCGAAAACTATGAGACCGCGGCAAAAGTGCATGCGCTCTGCCGCCAGCGCGCGAGAGATTTTATCCAGCCGGGCGTGAAATTGTTGGACATCGCAGAAGAGATTGAGTCTCTCACACGAAAACACGGGTGCGGGATTGCATTTCCATTAAATTTGAGTCTGAACGATGTCGCAGCCCACTACACGCCGAGTGACAAAGACGAAACCCGTGTTGAGCGTGGAGACGTGTTGAAAGTCGACATTGGCGTGCACAAAAACGGGTATCTCGTGGACGCGGCAATTACGCTTGATTTTGCTCAAACCAAAGAAACCAAAAATTTGATTGCAGCCACGCAGGCAGCATTGGAGGCAGGATTTGCGGAAGTAAAAGAAGGCGTGGAAGTTGGCACCTTGGGCGGAGCCATTGAAAAAACACTCCGCTCATTTGGCGTGGACCCCATTGCAAATTTATCCGGACACGGCATTGACGAATACACGGCACACTGTTCTCCGTCCATTCCCAACGTGGACACGGGAGAAACGGATGCGTTAGAAGATGGACAAGCGTACGCGATGGAACCCTTTGCATCCATTCATGGAAATGGCCGCATTAGTGACGCGGGAGTGGTTGAAATATTTGAAGTCAATGGACTCGTTCCAGGAATACGAAACGTGAACGCGCGAAAATTATTGGATTTTTGTGCGGAAACATACGAAGGATTGCCCTTCGCGGAACGCTGGATTGCGCGAGACGTAGACATGAGTGCATTTGCCCGAAAAACAGCGTTGCGCGAACTCGTGAAATATGGCGCGTTAGAAGCCCATGGCGTGTTAAAAGAAAAGAAAGGGGCTATCGTGGCACAGTTTGAGACCACCATGTTAATAAACAAGGGAAAAGTCATCCGTTTGGTCTAGACATGTCGTTAGATTCGCAGCAAAAATCCATTCTCGTGGGAGTAAGCTTATTCGTTCTCACGTTAGGGTGGGCCTTTTTCCTCGACCAAATGGGAATAACCCCGGACTTTTTACTCACGAGTATAGGCAACGTTCGCATCCTCGAATTATTCTTCTCCGTCGCATTCGCCGGATTCGCTATTCTCTTTTCCACCACGCTTGGTTTAATCACCGCGTACGCGGACAAAGATGATCGTACGCGCGTGTATCTCGCGAGTATCATTCCCTCCCTTCTCGCGAGTGCCGTGTCGGCTATTATTTTCACGAACTTCGCGCAATGGTATCCTCTGGCATTATTCTATTTCGGATGCATCCCCTTGATGATAGAAACATCGCGACTCAAGAGGTTGGAGCTCAAGAATTTTGCGGCCATCCGTTCCAGTTACGCGGGAGCGCAGCGCGGAATCCAAATCATTGGGATTGGTGTCCTTGTAACGTTGGCCGTGACCGCGTTGCCCCAATCGTCTGCCCTCTATGACACGTTTGAATCATCCTTATTTGCGGGGAAAGTCGTGCAACAATTAGATGTGCAAAAAATAACCGCTGACTTTTTGATTACCACTCAAAAAAATACGCTCAACCAGGTCGTGAATGCGGATGCATTCGTACAGCTGCGTGACAACACGGACCCGGAAGTCCAAGCATTTGTACAACTCATGGATGCAACCCTGCAAAACGTGAACTCAACCGAGTATCGCGATAAAATAATCGCTCAAGTGAATTCGCAACAAGAAAAACTAGACACGCAAGCATTACTTTCTCAAATCCAAAACCGCGTACCCGGCTATTCGGAATTGCGCGAATATTATTGGGCACTCTCCGCCGTAATAGGAGGACTCATCTTTTTCGGAGTAGCATCGTTTGTAATCCAACCCTTGTCAGCCGTGTTTGGGAGTGTAATTTACACCGCGCTTCCGGATGGACACTTGGTGAGGCAAGCATACTCGATGCCCGAACCCGTAAGTGGGGGATGGTCCACACCCGAAACAACACCCGCACAACCAAGCACGGGATGGGAAGCTCCACCGGAAGAAGCCGCGAGCATTTCGAGCCAACCCGACACGCAACCCGCCGTTCCAACATACACGCACGTGGATGAACCAACACCCACGCCTCCCAGCGCATAACGAAAATTTGCGTACGCACAATTTCATACAAACTCTTTCAACCTTTTTAGCAAACGTTGAACAAAAATAGTGAAAAAGAATGACAGGGGGCCGAAGCCCCCCTTGTACTTAAGCGCCTCTGCAGGGATTTGAACCCTGATCACAAGCTCCGCAAGCTCGCATTCTATCCAGGTTAAACTACAGAGGCTTACTCTTTTTAGGAAAAAGTTTAATCAAAAACTTTTGCCCAAAGCATTATTTCTATACTGATAGGCCTACGTGGGTTTGAAAAACCCACATTGTGGTCCATCGCGCCCGCCAGCCGAAACTGGCGCGCTAGTGCCCACGAGGGGATTCGAACCCCTACCACAAGCTCCACAGGCTTGTATGCGACCACCACACTGCGCGGGCCAGTCGTATATATCAAAACTCTCTCTCAAGGCTTAAAAAGGGCTTTATGCGGGGACGCTCAACGCGTGTCATTTTAAACGCGGGGGCGTTGCCTAACGCATGCGCGTCCTCATTCCATCTAAACCAACGATGCCCATTCTCGTATTGCTCACGGCCATTGTTCATTTTGCGTTACAAATCATTTCCTCTCAATTCTACACGAGTGAAATACCCGCGCTGGGAACCCTCTTGTATATGCTGGGGGGCGCGTTAGACATTGTGGTCGCCGCCCACGTGTTGAAAAAAGCCATTGAAGAAAAATCCCAACAATTCATGCGCATGGGAATAGGGTTGTGTCTCCTCGGAATGACATTTGTTTTGTTAGGGTGGAGCGTCATCGGATTATTTGGTCCGGTAACGGTGAAAAATGTGGATGTGGCGATATAC
Organism: uncultured archaeon; assembly: GCA_964550925.1. Classification (GTDB taxonomy): domain Archaea; phylum Iainarchaeota; class Iainarchaeia; order Iainarchaeales; family VGJJ01; genus VGJJ01. Next base: position 3,516 of record CAZKAN010000066.1, read on the forward strand.
TTGCTCGTCATTGGAAGC
>CAZKAN010000066.1:3543-4504 GCA_964550925.1 uncultured archaeon
GCGGTGACGCCGGTGATGAAGGCGGCCAGCAGCCTTTTGCAGCCTCTCCCACGTCCAACAAGCAACGCTCGGGAGCGGTCATGCTCGTTGTGGCATTATTTTTACTCCTCGTATTAGTCGTGGGGTTATATCAGCTTCACCGATTCCTCCCGCCCTTATACGTGGCAGCAGGGGTTCCTACACTTTTGCGGCAACAATTGCTTACAGGGGTGTTGATATTATTCTTCCTCGCCGCGCTACGTTTCGCGTTGTTTAGCGGAGGAAAAAATACCAAAGAGAGTGTGCAGTGGTACGTGATTGGAATGTCTATCTTTGCATTAGTCATGCTGAATTATTTGCTCTCCACGTATCCCGGTGACGCGTACTCGTGGGCGGGGAGATTTTTCCACGTCATGGCTTCCGGGGCGTTCATTCAATATTTGTGGTGGGACAAGCAGGGTGAGTGAGCGCACGCATGACTAGTTTTCTCCGCGACCCGCAGAAACTCATGCCGTGGTTTATTGCACTGGCCATGCTCGTGCACATTTCGCTCCAAATTCTTTCATTCGGATTAGGTGTGAATGAAAACTCCATTGTGGCCAGCCTTATCTATCTCATCGCGGGATTCTTGTTCTTCCTCGTGGCGGCATACTGGTTAGAACAAGGCGTGCAACGCGACTCGAGACAATACTTGCTCATGGGGATAGGCATGACCGCGTTGTTCGTGACACTCACGCTCGTGGGGTTAGGATTGTTGGGAACATTTGGTCCCGTAAAAGGAAAACTATTGAATACGGGATTATTCCTCTTACTCATTGGAGCGGGAACCGCTGGCGTTTTTTGGATTGTTTCTCCCTCCACGCGCAAACTCACTTCCGGAAAACAAAAAATTGTCCTCGCATTAGTATTCTTCATCCTATTCATTTCGGGACTGAGCACGATGCAGAGTGCCCTCCCCAACCTGTACGCGGGATATGGTCTG
>CAZKAN010000067.1:0-4491 GCA_964550925.1 uncultured archaeon
GAGAACTTCAAGAATCAGGGAGTGGGCTTCCAAGCCAACCCAGATGGCACGGTTTCAGGGAAAGCCGGGGATAACGTGTTCAACATCAACACCGCTCAAGGGGGAGAGGGTTTGTTTAACGTTCCTTCCCTGCCTGAAACTCTCGCGGGATTGTTAGCGTTTGTGTTGCTCGTCGGATTAGTGTGTGCGGGAATCTATTTGGATAATCGTAACAAACAGTCAAGCGTGCTCAAACATTAAACTAAAAAAAATGAATAATACGAAGCGCAGCAACACGTGTAACAAAGCGCTTCACTATCGAACAAACACTCGTTACGCGTACGAACTCGGTCCCTTTCCGGGTTCCATTCGGTCTTCGGCTTCTTGTGTTTCCTGTACTTTCTTGAGCTGAGCGAGTATTTCTTGTTCCGTTTTCTTCGCTTGCTCATACAATGGTTCGACTTTCAAATTTAGTTTGAGGAGTTTATTCAATCGCTTGATGAGTTCGGCCGCAGCTTTGTAGTCTGCTCCAAACGTGACGTTTCCGAGCAAAGAGACTCCTTTCACGTTGCTTTCTTTCAAGTGCAACAGCATAATGGCTGTGACACCCGTTGTTATTCCATCTTCAATCATTTCCACGTCTAATCCTTTGAAAATATCCTTGCTTTCGGGGTTGGCCGCGATACCATATACTTTGACATCGGCCTTGTTACCCGTTTGTATTCCCGCGAGGGAGATAACACGTGCCATTTCGTTCTGTAAAATCCACTCCACCACGGTTTGAGCCACGCGGGGGATGAATGGTCGGGGAATCACTTGTTCCGAGACTAAAACCACGAGTTTGAGTTTGTCATTCACAAATATTCGCGAGGGAAAAACGGGCAATCCGCTCTTGATGCGAATAATGGGCATGAATAATTCCGAGTGCAAGTGTCCTATTTCTCTAAACTCCACATTTTCCACGAGGTATTTGCACGCAATCGTTCCCACTAATCCGGTGCCGGGAAATCCTTCAATGAGGGTGTATCCTTTTTTGTTCACGTGCTCGGTTTCCACGAATCGCACGGAGGGTTCTTTCATGTGCATTCCATTCCCGTTGCGGGGACCCATATTTTTCATGTTGGAGGGACTTTTCTTTGTGGTTGGCATACGGCTGAAAATGCTTTTTGGGTTTATAAGCCACCCCTATTATGGCGAATTCTCATGTCATCCACGCACTCCCCAACATGTACACGATTTGCGCGCTCGGCAAGAGAATGAGACTGTACGCCACCCCCTCTCCCCACTTGTCTTCTTGCATTCCCACAAATAATCCGGCGATACACGCGTACAGAATCAAGTATCCCCTCACCCCATGCAAAGCGGTAGTAAACAATGCATCCGCTCCCTCCGGGAGAAGGGTTGAATGGGTGGTGAATGGAAGCGAAGAAACAACCCCGGTGAGTATGCCTAAGAGAAAGGGCACGAGTATTCCTCCCGCCACGAGAATGGTGTATTTTTCCACGAGCAACACGGACCGGCGCTCGTGCAGTGATGAGTGATGCGTGGCAATTTTTTGGGCTAATTCACGGGAACGTGTTCCGAAGGGGTTTCCACTTTCGTAGGTTTGTTTCAGCAAGGAAGAAACGCTTTCCAATATGCTTGAGTTGCGCGCGTGAAATAATAATTCAAATGCCTCGGTGGGGTTTTTTCCTTTCTGAATCCATTGAGTCATTTTTTTCCACGTTTCACGTAAGGGGGAACGAGAAATAGTGGCCACCCATTCGAGTTGAGAAACGAATGACTCAGTATGAGGAATAGACGAAAGGATGAGCAATGCTTCTCCGGCTTGCTTTTCCATGGTTTGCGTGTTTTTTTCAAACAGGATGATGTGCCACATTCCATAAGCGAGAAACGGCCCTGCAATGGCAACCAAGAATGTGCTCGCCCAAAACGCACCCCATTCCGGGTTACGTACGTAAATCGTCCAACAGATAATGAATAATCCCGCGGCGCAAAGCGTGCACGTGTACATCATTCCACTCACTCCCCGGGGGTTTCCATTCAGGCAAATGATTTCATTCAAACGTTTTTTCCATACGTGAAAATACTCCAGGATGGGTTGATTTTCCCTGCGTGAAATAGAATGAGCCATTCGCGGCGTGGGCGGTTTTTGGAGGTGCACTCCCGCCAGAACGCCTAAATCAAGCAAGGGGAAAATGAGGAAAGTGGTGAGTAAAATATCGGTTGGTGTGAGGCTAAGTTCTAAGAAGCGGCTTCCAATCGTAACGAATGCGAGAAAAAGCGCGGGAACGAGGGCAGAAATTCCAATGAATACGAGAGAATAAACCACGAGTTTGTTCGCATAGGTTTTCCATTCCACCCTTACATGTTCGCGCACATCCTCTCCCAAGTGGGCAAACGCTTCTCTTGTTGAGCGTGTGCACCCATTCTTGTAGGCGTGCCTCAACAAGCCCATCGTGCGCGTGCCAATACTCGTGTCATATTCTTTCGAAAATAATTCGAGACTTTCATCCATGCTCATTCCTTTTTCACGCACGCGATGGAGCATTTTTTCCACGTGTATGCGTAGAGGAAAAGGAGTTTGTTCCGCTGCCCGCGCGAGCATTTTTTCGAATGAAGAAGTGTTCCATTCCGTCAAAATGGCGGCGATAAATCCATCCACGCACGCGTCATTCATGCGTTTTTCACTCCGAACATGAAGGCGTGAAAATAATGAGGTGAGTGGGAGAAGCCATGAAAAAAGGTCGTGTTTATTCATACTGATTCCCTTCGATTATTTTTCGTTTACGCGTGACATAAACATGTTCACGTGTTTGGGAAAAAAGGGTTTCACGCATCAACTCATTCCATTCACGCAAGGGGAATCGCCACGCGGCGCGTTGTCGCACCAGTGTGCTTGAATTTATTTCTTCCAATTCATTCGTGGTCGGATTGCGTTGAAATAACGTGTTTATTTTCCACGACACCGCGCGGGTTTCTTTTTCATGTGTGGGAATGAGTTCGGCGATTTCGCACACGCCGCGTCGCTCCGTGAGCGTGTGATTTTTTTCCTCACTCCATCGTCGCTGGACAACGATTACATTTATCCAACCCACATCACTCTCGAGTAATCCAAATTGTCGTAATCGCGTGAGCGCTTCATGCGTGGATTGTCCGTGAAACGTGGCATACGTTCCTTTTCCTTGTCCGGCTAACACACTTTCCATGAATGCGCGCGCCTCATCCGGAAAACGTATTTCTCCCACGACAACTCTATCGGGTCGCATGCGAAGGGTTTCACGAATAATAGTGGAGAGTGAAATACTTTCTCCGACGGGAGAGAGTCTAATCACGTGATCATTTTTCACATCCAATTCAGGAGTTTCTTCCACGAGGATAACCCTTTCACGCGGGGGGAGGCATCCGAGCAACGCGTTGAGCGTGGTCGTCTTTCCACTCCCCGTGTTTCCCACGATGAGAATGTTACAATCCGTCTGCATGGCAATCGTGAGAAATCCGGCTGCGGCGGGAGAAAGAATATTGGTTTGCACTAGATGTGTGGGAGTCGTGGCTCGCACCACGTATTTTCGGATGCTCGCTTCCACGTCACTTTGACACACGGGGGCAATGCTCGCGTGCAGCCGTCTGTTTCCTTTTAGTTGCGCGTTGAGGATAGGAGTGAGGGCACTCAATCGTTTGCCGCTTCCTAAAGCTAACCTATTCAGGAGAGCGATGAGCATTTTTCCATCCGTAAAATATAGCGGAGTACACGCCCACCCTTTTTCGGTGATGTAAACCCGCACAGGGTGTTCAATCCCAATTCCAGTAATAGCTATTTCTTCGAGGTTTTCTTTTTCCAAGAGAGGAGTAAGGGGCCCTGCTCCCTGGGCAAGGGAATCGAGGAGCGTGGTCAAATAATCGGTTTGTTCTTTTTCCAATAAGAGATGGTTTTTTTCGCAATACTCTCGAAAAACACGATTCAAAAGGAGTGCGTTTTGATGACTGGGAGGGTGGTCGTAAAATGATTGGAGGGCGTGCCCTAGCAAGGAATGCTCATCCCCCGATAAAATGGGCCACGCTCCCTGCAAGTACAGACTTTTTTCCGGAAGGACTCCCCACCACGCCGGGTTAAAAGTGATTTGAGACTCTGCGAGGGGGTTGTTTTTGTCCATGAGGGGGGAGTATCCTAAAGGGATTAAAGGAAAGCGAAAACCGAATTATGTAGTTTAAGTATGGTTTTCGTACTGGAACACACAATAGGGTTTGTTTTGCGGGGCAGGGAAAATTATACACTCGCACGCCACGTTACACGTGGTTGTTCCACCTCACCCCATCTATTGGAATAACCACGAATTGGCAAATGGGTTGGGCCGCCTGCACACGCCGCGGCTCACCCTCTTTTTACAGGGAATTATTTCCACTGTACACGCAAACCAGTCAGCGAGGACGTGGGAAGGGTTCCCGCGGGCAGCTCAATCACATACTTGGCCGCGCGCACCGGAGTATAATTTATCGTCCACGGCTTCAGCG
>CAZKAN010000068.1:0-4461 GCA_964550925.1 uncultured archaeon
TGGAAGACATTGGAATAGGCAGTACACGTGTGTTGAGCGTGGACACGCAGACACAGATGCGCAACAAGGAAAACAAGGAACTCGGACGCGTGTTCCCCATCATTATTACATCCGGCGTGGGAGAAAAAATAGTGTATTACTCCATTCCCCCCGAATTGTTGGCGCAGGAACCCATGCTCTATCAACAATTTCTCGTGAACTTGTACAATGGGATGCTGCGATGAACGAAGGCCAGCACCACCCACTACTACAAAAAAAAGAAGTAGTCATACCATTCAAGGATTTGAATCCAGAAATACAAGGAGTAATTGAAACGATTAACGGGCTTCGCCACCACCGCACAATGACAGGCGACATAAACATCACAATGGCAGGTGCATTTGCCATTTATCAATACCTTCGAGGAAACCCCGAATTCAATCTCTACAATTTAGGATGGGCAATGTTTGGTGCCCATATGCGCACGCCAGTCGTGCGCGATATCCAAAAAGAACATGACCAAATGAAAGAACGCCCACTTATTCATTCAAGTGCAGAAAATAAATATCCTCGCGATTGGATTCACGCATCAGAGATTAGGAGAACACACCCCATATTTTATGTGAGAGGAAATGGAGATTTAGTTTTAGTCAGGCCGTCTCGCATGGAATATTTTCGTTACTTATTCCAGCATGAATGGACGAGTGGAAAACTAGGAAAGACGGGCGTGAACATGTGGCGATGGCGCGGCTATTTGGAACCGCCCAAAGCACCCGACTCGGTGAAAAAATGGGCGCGCGAAAAGCTGAAGAAAATGATGGAACGAATGAAACCTGTGGCGCGGCCGGTTCCCCGACCGGCAATGGTTCGAGTGTACGACGCAAAATTTACGCGAAAACAACCCACTCCATCGCGCCGGCAGCGAATACGATGAACAATGTCAACCAATTCGCGTGAAACGCCACATAGTTTATAAAGCCCGGAAACCCTCAAACGTCTAGGAGCCCATTATTGGGCATGTTCGAAAGATTGGGGAGGAATGAACTATGGCAAATGAAGATGCATACGGCGGAGGGGCGGATTTACCCCCTATTGATGATGGTATCGGCAGCCGACTCCATTTCAATTTAGAAGCAGTCATCCCCATCTTGTTAATTGTCGTCATCGGATTCTTACTCCTCGCCCGATTAGGAGTCATCGACTCCTCCACCCCCGTCATTGGATCAGTGGTCTCGGCTATTTCCCCCAACGCAACGGCACGCATCCTCATTATTGGTGCACCATCACCTGAAATGATTGCCGTGTTAAACGCCAACAAGGATTTGGTGGGAAATCCAATCATCAAAGCAGCGGAAGCATTTTCGAATAATCCAGAAAATCAACTCGCACAATTTGATATTGTCATCATGGACCAATCCGGACAAGTCAGCAAAGCGATTCCCCGACAATTGGGAGACGCGTTACAAAACTATGTCAAGACAGGCGGAAAAATGATTATTGTCAAAGACTCGGGAATCGAACAACCGGGAGCATTAGACATCTTAGGATGGAAAGCCAATTTCGGAAACATCGTTCCGGTGAATTGTGACATTATCCTTGATGGACAACCCACCTGTAAACGCCCCTTAGGAGTTATTGGTGTGATTTGGCAACAAGACTACAAACACCCCATCATGCAAGGAATTGAACGCGTGCCCGCGCAAGCGGAAGCCGGTTATCTTGCATTAGAAGTGTTTGACGTCGGTGTCACCGGAAATGAAATCGCTTACATCGAAGACGCACGCTCAGGCAAGAACTTCCCCGCGATTGTGGAACAAGCACAATTGGGCGGAGGAAAAGTGTTGTACTTCAACTACAACCCCGGCGTGACTAGTGGAATATTCCAGAACACGATCAAATACTTGAAATAAAATTTAGCACCCGCCTCTGAAAAAAGGGGCGGAAATTCTTTCTTTTTCGAAAACTACCCACCAAGGCAGGCACAAGTACATAGTACACACCCGCCAAAGGATACACTATTCGCTTTCCCCCACCGGCACCTTTATATAGTCATGATGACATCATGACGGTGCATGACTAATCATGATTCAAGAAAACTGACTCCCCAAGCCCTGCTGGAGCAGATTAGCCCCGAGTTTTCCACCCTCACGGCAGACTTAAATGAAGTCATGAACGCGAGCAAAGACAACCCCATGATTATTGCTGCATTGTTATTCAAACTCGCTCAAGAACGCAAACAAACCAATGATTTGCTCGCCAAAATGGAACAAAAATACGACGAATTGTCGTTCACACTGAAGTCGAATGCATCCAGCATCTCAACCAACCCAACCCAACCTGAGAATATGCATTCGATTTCCCTCTTACCGGAACAGGACCAAAAAATCCTTTCCTTCATCGAAAAAAACAAACAAGCCAACGCGGAAGACGTGCGCATGCAAATGGGATACAAAAATCCCAACGCAGCCTCTCAACGACTAAATGCACTCGTCAAAACCGGATACTTAGGAAAAATCCAATCCGGAAAAAAGGTGGTGTTCGTCCGAACCAACCAATGATGCTTCCCAAAAAGATTGTTTCAACGCGGTGACGGCGGGTTAACCTCCTTAACTCCCAACCCAACCAACCTAACTCGCCGTTACAACGTTGAACATTCTTCCAACCCAATTTGCCAACCGGCCTTTTGAAAAAAGCCCGGGGAAAACCCGACGCTTCTCAAAAAGCCAACCCAAGGCCGGGGACACTCCCAACCCGTCCCCGCCTTACTCTTTCTCAGGCCGCTCACCTGCGGCCGCACGGAAGTTAGGGGAACGCAAACGTTCCCCAGACGATTAATACGTCTGCTTAATCCACATTCCACACGCTAAACCAAACACGACCAAACAAATCGTTAATACGGCTAATTCGGGCGTGGGAATAAATGAAAAAGGCTGCACGGCGGGCAATGCGCTGGGCAATGAAGCAGCAGCATCGGCTGCGACGCGCGCAGCTTCCGGAGCAACAGTCGAAGCAGCACCCGCACTCTGAACAAGGGCATCATTGCTCATCGCCGCGGCGAAGGGAGCACTCTTCATGGAGAGCTCGGTGGAAAACACATTATTCGCGGATTGAGCAGCGAAAACAGACCATTTAGCGTACGCCAAAAAAGCACTCGCGGCAATTCCAAACAAACTCGTTCCTAACAAAACCATAATCCGTTTATCGGTGGGTTGTAAAATAGATTTTCCTTTCACGGTCAATTCCACGTATTTCCACTTGTGACCATCATCCACTTCACGCACCAGCTGGGCTTTCTGCAAAATGTCCAAATGATCCTTTATCGTGGGGGCCGCAAGGCTCAATTCTTTCGCCAATTCACTCTGCGTTTTCCTCCGCTCAAGAAGGGATTTCAACACGCTCACACGCGTATCCCCCGCGAGGGCTTTGAAGACTTCCTTGTCTAATGTGATTTCATCACTCATACAATAGGTTACACGTGCAAATTTCCTTTAAAAGAGACTGCACAATACGAAGGAAAAAAACTAATGAAAAATGACCAAAATACGCCATTATTTGCCGAGAGAACTATTCCTCCACATCCCCTAATTCATGGATTTGTTCCCGCAACTCATCGAGTTTCTTCTTGCTTAGTTGTAATTGCCCATACACGTCTTCCGCGTCTTTATCCTGCACGAGCAGCTCAATCCCGCCCTTCGCATTGCGTTTGAATGTGACATTTTTACCATACTCATTCTGCAAGTGGTCCAACAAATCCTCTTCCTGCAAAATTCGACGCAACTTCATACTCAACAAGTTCTTGAGCTTGTTTAATTCCAACACGTGGGATTCCAGTTCGCCAATCACATCCGCATTCTTTCCCGCTTGAAAGGAAATAGGAACGGGTTCCAATCCCGCGTCTAAAACCACGCCGCTCAACTCATCATGTTTCGCGTGGAGTTTTTCCAAACGCTTGGTAAACACATCAATGTCCGCATCGACTTTCTTCAATAACGCTTGCAAGACTTCTTCCCGTTCTTTCAACTCTTTGGAGGGCATGTGAACGAGATGAAGTCGCCATTTAAAATCACCCCCGTTTGGATGGGGAATCATTCGCCTGGTTTTTTTATTCACGAAAAAAGACCGATTTATATAGTTGGGGTTTTTCCTTCGAGAATGGCAGACAAAACAGTGAACGTAGACTTCACCGCCAAAAACACAGTCGTGGGACGCACTCCTTCGGATGTCCAAAAATATGGAGAAGAAGGGACAGCATACATTGGAAAAGTCGTCATGTCGAGTGGAGAAAATCCCGTGTTAGGAAGAAAAGTATTAATGGATGTGGCCAAACCCCACGTCATCTTATTATGTGGAAAACGGGGTGGAGGAAAAAGTTATTCCATGGCCACCATGATTGAAGAATTCTCACGTTTAACGCCGGAAATGAAACGCCGCGTGAGCGTAATCGTGATTGACATGGTGGGAATATTCTGGACGCTCAAGATT
>CAZKAN010000069.1:0-4351 GCA_964550925.1 uncultured archaeon
ATATGATGACCCGCACGTTAAACAATATGTGTTGGCGGAAGATGCGGGAATTAATCCCGTGTATTCCATTAATGGTGAACAATATGGTGTGGTTTCCATCACTGATTATTCTTCGCGCGTTTTGTCCACACAAACGGCAGTAGATGTGGGTGTCTTATTGGATGCTTCTCCTAGTGTTATTTTAGGGGAAGAAAACGAGACGGGTGCAGGTTTGTATTCAGAGATTGGTCCCATTCGCCAAGCAGGAATTTGTAAACTCATTAAAGACATTAAGGATTCTCTTGAATATTATGCTAGTAACAAGAATCAGAAAAATAATTTCCAAAAATTGAGTGTAAATTTGAAGATTGCGTTGATGGGTGACGTGAATGGATTTTATTCTGCTTCTACAAATCCTGCGCAAAACCTCCCGTGCATTAATCAGTGGCCCAACGTCACCATACTTCCTCCCGGGGACTATACTTCAGTCATTCCCGCTACCACGTATACGCCGGGTATTCATAATATCAAAGAGGCGTGGGCGTTTGCCGCCGAAAAGTTTGCTTCTGATTCGTTTTGGAATACGTCTAACCAGAAAGTCATGATTGTGATTACGGACAACAAGCCCAGTGGTTTAGGAAAGAACGCTCCTCAAGATGCGTGGGAAAATCCCTTGGAAGAGACCCTTGTGCTGCATGCCACTGATGCATTGTCAAACGTGGGCACGGCTCCCTCTACTGGAATTCGCGGCGTAGTATTGTATCGCACTCCCCTTGAGTCTACGTCCTCGGGTAATTATCCGGGTGGGGGCAGTGGTTCCTCGGATGCGATTGCATTATATGATTTGTTCGCAGCGCAAACGAATGGTTTCGTGGAGGCGCTGGATTCTTCCGAATTAATCGTGGATAAAAATAATCGTTTCGCATGGGATCAAGCGCATTACAATAAAATTGGTATTCGCCTCGCCCAAACGATTTTTCCCAAGGACACGACTACAGCCGTGGTGAAATTAGTCACGCAGCCTGCGAACGTGTGTGAGGGAGACTTGGGTCAAGTCGGTACGACGGGCTTTTCGGCTCTTCCAAAAGTTGCATACGATTGGAAATGGGCTGGAATCACCAAGGATTTATGTGACTATAAACCAACTTCCCCTGCGTCATTCAAGTATTGTGATTCCACTCAATTCCTGGTTTCCTTAATCAAGAAGCTCGATGAACTCAAGGCAGCGTATGCTCCTACGCACACTCCTGCTCAAGTAGCATCTATTCCTACGCTTAACAATTTTGATTCGTATTTGATGTATGATGGATTGACGACTGATTTTAGGAATGATTTTGTTGCATTCTTTGATCAGAGTCAATTCTCCGATGCGCCTGCTTATTTTAGAAGTACTCCTGAAGGGCAGTGGAAAGATTACGTGAGTGATGCTGCGCGCTTAAAATTTGTGCTTGATGGGGTGGAGAATCCCTCTAAGATTCCTGCCGCGGGATTGTATCGTGTTTCTATTGATGTGGATTGGGACAATGGTATTGGAGAATTTTTCTCCGCTGGTTCCCCTTCGTCTGTCGTGACAGTGTCTCTTACTTCTATTGCTGCTGCCACTGGAATGGATCATTATTCCGTCTTGTACGAGTTCCCTCTCGACGGAACCGTGGGAGCGGATATTGATTCATTGACATACCACCGCAATGGTTATGGGACTACATTCACTGGCAGTGTAGTGGATTTGGTTCGCACGAACACTGCTGGATTAACGGTGCGTTCGTACTCCAATCAACCCAATAATACTTCTCTGAACACATACGCAATGTCTCCTTCCCCTGATGTAGTGGGGTTAAACACTGCCTCGCGTGGACAATTATTCGTGTTGGACAAGAGTGCGGGAACCCTTTACTATCAACCCACGCTCCCCGTGCCATTAGCCGTGGAGTGGGCATCTAATTCATCGGGAGTGGGAAGCGTGTATTATGCTATCAAAGAAACGGGTTCTTCTTCATTTGTTGCTGTTCCTGGAGCGGCTCCTTCCTTATTGAAGTGGACTCCCTACGCTTCCGTGCGCAAGCAGACTCCTCTCTCGTGCACGGGAAATAATTGTAATATTTGCTTGGACGGGGGTTCTTCTCCTTACGTTTCAAGCACCATGCAGGATACGACTCCCCCATCTGGGATGGGTGGTTTTATTCAGGGTCTTTCTTCCGCGTCCGGAAACGTTTTTGGTTTTAATTCGAGTGCGGGGGCGGATAATACGGCTTTCTTATCAAGTGTTTTCTATTATGAACCATCCAAGGATTATTCCATTTATTATGCCAAAAACAATCCGTCTTCCTACACGGGGCGCATCCTCACGCCTAATGGGATAGTGGATGGTTCTCCCGTCTCGATGCCATTGGACTATTCTTCTGATGTCGCATTTCAAACACGCACGCTCGATTCGACTACGTTTGTTGGGTCATTGACGTTAGTGGATGATAGTGGTGTCCAACCTAATTATGCGTGTATTCGTAACACGCCCAACACGGTGGAAGTGTATTGGAATCCATCAAAAATTCAAGCAAAGTTATTGTCGAATCCCACGCCCGCATTTGGTCAAACGAATGCCTGTACAACGGGAGGCTCTTCATTCAATCCTTCGGATGTTTTCGTTCTTGGGGAGAGAGTTTCGCCTATTGTTATTCCGCCTGGCATGCTGATTTCAGGGAAGCGGATTCTTTGTCCATTATATAATGCATTAGATGTTTCCCAAGGATACTTTGGCCAGTTGGGCATTCCTTATCCGATTGGAACGAGGGTGGTGAATGATAGCGTTTCCCCCACCAACCCCTTCACCACAGACCCCTTGAATGGAATGATTCAATACCGCTACTCTCCTACTGGTTGTGCGAGCAATGCCGTCAATTTGTGTTTTGGAGGAAGCACCTTAAGTCCGTCCCAGGATGATTGTGCAGGTAACGCCGAACGTTACTGGTCTCCGCTCTCGCCGTAAAGTAGTTTATTTATCTACTCGGCGTTTTTTCACCCGCGCTAATAAATACGAGTTAACCCCTCTCTTGAAGCGGTTGGAAAATGACTTTTTTAGAAAAAGGATTAGTTCACGTGTATACCGGCGACGGTAAAGGAAAAACCACGGCCTCACTAGGCCTCGCCCTCCGCGGAGCCGGTCATGGAATGCGCGTTTTCGTTGTTCAGTTTATGAAAATTGGTTACACGGGAGAAATTCTTGCCCTGCGAAAATATGGCGTCCCCATTAGTTTTGAATCATTTAATGTGGAGTGCAAAAACCAAGCATTACACGATGAGGAAATTCGTGCAGGAACATTCAAGGGTTATTGTCGCGATTGTTTTGTTCCCACGGATTTTGATGCGCAACTTGCCACGAGTGCATTTGAACGGGGACGCAATGCTGTGTTAAGCGGGGAATACGATTTGGTTATTTTTGACGAGTTGAACGTGGCGATGAACAAGAAGCTCATTGATTCTGTTCACGTTTTACAGATGGTGAAAAACAAACCCACTCACACGGAAATTGTTTTCACGGGAAGAAACGCTCCTGAAGAAATTCTCGAGGCCGCGGACTATGTAACATTTATGACGCTCAAAAAGCACCCATACATGAAACAAATTTACGCACGCAAAGGTATTGAGTTTTGATGAACCAAACCCCCTGTTTTTAATCATTTGTAGGGAATTTTTGGTTCATATGACCATCTTTGTGGATACCGCTAACATCTTAGAAGCTGAAAAGTGGCTCAAACAGCCCTTTGTTACGGGCGTGACCACGAACCCGTTATTGCTCGCTCAAGTCAAGCCTACGAATCGTTTTGAGCATTTGCAAAAACTCTCCATGTTGTTGAATAAGGAGCAATTACTCATGGTCCAAGCCACGGGAGAAACCCCTGATGAGTTGTTAGAGGACGCACGAACTATTCACGAGATGCTTCCGGATGCTATCATCAAAATTCCCGCGGACCGGAATGGTTTCACCATTGCTCCAACCTTAAATCACGATAAAATTGAAATCACGTTTACCGCAGTCTTTTCCGCTGCGCAAGGAATCATTGCCGCATTCGCGGGGGGACACTATATTGCCCCCTACGTTGGGCGAATGCAGGATGCGAAGATTGATCCCTGGGAACAAATTGAGGATATGATGGATGCGTTTGACGCGCACGAATTGGACGCCCATGTCTTAGCAGCCTCGTTGCGCACCCCTGATGATGTGGCGAAAGCCTTTGCGTTGGGTTGCCAAATCACCGCTAAACCATCCGTATTAGACGAATGTATCGGCGTGGAAAATACCGAAAAAATGGTTAAGGAATTTAACAAGGCGCGCCTGGTTTGATTATTTTTGGGATGAAAAAATATGTTGAGAGGT
>CAZKAN010000070.1:0-4336 GCA_964550925.1 uncultured archaeon
AGACCCGCTCATGATACCCATTTCACAATTCGTGGAACGCACAACAAGCTATTTCACCACCTCCACGTGCTCCGGACGCATTACCCTCATGGACTTGAACGAGGACGAATCAAAAAAAGAAAACGTATTCTATCGAAAATGGCACCGGCGCGTAACCAACAAGGAAGTGTGGAGTGCGATTGAGGAATACTCCACCAAAGGAAACTTGTGGCTGCGACAAGACGCATTCGTATACGTGATTGGAACGAATACGTGGGATAACGTAGAAAAAATCATCCGCGCATGCCAAGAAGCCGGGGTTAAACGATATGGAGTGCACCACTTTGAGGAAGAAAAAATAATGATGGAAATTTTTGGAACGCAAAACATGAGCATTCCAATAGTTGTGCGTGGAAAATTATTAGTGGAAAAAACGCACGTAAAAGAATGGGTGAAAATAGCCAACCAGAAATGGACGCGCAACGAGAGCAAACGGAAACAATTCGAAAAAGTATTGAAAAAATGGTTAATGTGATTAACAAAAGAAAAAAATGAATAAGAAAATCACTCAATCACAATAATTTTAGGAAAATCACGCGAAAGTTTCCATGCCATTTCCGTGCAATACGAGCCCGTGTTTTCCACCACTAACGCGTTTCCCACGCTCAACGCGGCAGAAATTTGACCCAATTCATCGGAACCAAACATTAAGGGACCGGCGAGACGCATACTCGTTTTGCGCGTGCCCGTTTCTTCTAATGCGTGAAAACGATACGGATTCATGGTTAAGCGAGGGAGCAAATTAATCCCCGCATCCAACAATGCAAAGGATTGCCCTTCTACACTTTTGACGTGCATTACTCTGGTAACGAGGAGCATCGTGTCTTCGGAGAGGAAGCGGCCCGACTCCAAGTAAAGCGTCCGCGTGGAGAGAAAATCACCCAATTGTTCACGCACCACGTTAGCATAATCGCTCAACTTTTCATGACGCATGTGTAATGAAACACTCCCCGGAAAACCCCCGCCAATGTCCACTCCCTCCAAGAAAGGGTATTCTTTCACGATTGCTGAAAACGTAGTCACGAATTGGCGATATGATTTGAGATTGGTATTCGTGCCTGGGTGGCTGTGCAACACGGTAACCCGCAAACCTAATTGGGAAACATGCTCAATCGTTTTACGTAGTTCATTGGGAGAAAAACCAAAACGATGATGATCTAAACGAACACGCAAACCCACGGACAAGGGTTTGTTCTCCGCAAGTTTGGAAACTTGGTCAGCATGGGATAACGAGTCAAGAATAATGAATGCATTTTGAGACAAGGCTTCCTTGATTTCCTCATCGGAAGAAGAACAACTATTGAGGATTTTTTGTCCAGAAAATGATTTAACATTTTCGAGTTCGCGCAGGGAAACACACTCAAAGCCGGATTCCATTTTGGATAACGCATCCAAGATACGCGGATGGGGGTTTGTCTTCACGGAATAACAAATCGTCACTTTTTTAGCCACGCGTGAGAAAGCATCAGCTAATTCAAAATAGTGTGTTTGCGAAACACGGGGAAAAAGGACCCAAAAAGGAGTAGGGTGTTCGTGGCTCAACTCGGCCAACCACGCCTTGTCGCGGGCATTCATAGCAAGCATCCCAAGGAAACCCTTAAAGGGCGTATGGGGCACGTTCTACGTGTATGAACACATTCCCCAAAGCCCGTTTACCAAGGGAAAAAGGCTTTTTGGCACGAATACGGGCACGATTCACTCCCCCCGCGGGAAATGTTCACGTGGAAAAACGCACGCAGTGGTTAGTCAAGCAACACGTGAGACATCCTAAAGTGGCGGCATTTAACGAGGTCATCCGACTTTCACGCATGCCCGATGAAGCAGGAAAAGAACGAAAAAAAATCGTGAACCAAGACTGGAGTGTGCTCGTCAACCCCTCCGAAAAAGTATCGCGGAAAACACTCTTTGAACTTGAAAAAACAGTATTAGAAAAAGGAGTCGAAGAGGCAGCGATGGCCGTATCCATGGAGTATCCATCGTTAGCGGAAGTATTGTTGCAAAAAAACGAGTACACGGATTTTGTGAAACGCGCATGCGTGCATGAAAAATGGAAAAAAAACTTGTTACAATTATCGGAAACCAACCCTAATGTGAGAGCGGTGGGATTGTTGTTGTATTTGCGCAAAGCCTACCGAACACCTGCCCAAAAATAATTGGTTCACGAACCAAAAAAAGACGAAAGGGAGGTCTGCTTCTTGGACTCTTCCTCATCCTCGGCATCGGGTTCTTTCGCGGGAAGTTTTTCAACCGCAGGGAGAGTGGCTTCAGTACTCTCAACTAATGGTTTTTTTCCGCGAGGAGATTTTGTTTTGGCTTTGGACTCGAGTGCGGGTGTTTTTTCAACGGGGCTCTCAACTAGTTTCATGATTTTCTTTATTTTCGCCGAGGAAGGAGAGGTGTTGAGCAAGTAACCTAACTCATCTTCATCAAAATCAAACGTTTTGACCCAGTATTCGGGATGCGCATCATTCTCTACAAAAATGGGCCAATACGATAATTCCTGCGCAATCCGTTTACGTGAACCCGAGACATGGGATTGAATTTTGGCAATGGTTGATTTTTTTGCCGAACCTTTCAACAAACTCAATCGCTTCAAAATGCCCGGAAATTGGTAGGAAATAAAACCATGCGCTCGTTCACTCGTGCGTAGACCCACGCTCGCTGCCAGGTCGCCCGAATACTTGAGAAAACCATAGTGTTGTCGACGAAAAATACGACCATCAAAAATATCCGCGCGCGAAAGACCATCAAACGCGTACGCAAGGGAGGGAAACATGGGAAATTGCCGCGGAATATTCTCATCCACCCACTTCTTCAACAAATCAGGGTCGACTTCCACCGTTGAGCGTGCACGGCGAACCTCGCTCAGGGAGGCAGAAACAAACATCGTGCGAATGACATTGAAAATGTTATCAACTCGTTCACGATAACCTGACTGAGTAACATCCTCTAACGTAATTTTATTATCCGCACGGGAAAGAGCTTCCAAATCCAATAATGCTGCGCGCACATCTCCGGAAGAATTCTTGGCTAACTCACTAATGGACACGGCATCATAGTCCATGTTTTCTTTTTCCGCTAATTCACGCAACAATTTAGCAATGGAAGGGTAAGGAACTTTCTTGAATTGAATGACTTTTGCATACGCACGAATAGTTGCGAGGCGTTTATCCCCATAAATATCGTTCGCAGTGAGAATAATGGGATTACGACCCTCTTTCAACACGTTTAACACGGCACTCAGACCGCCCTTGTCTTCATTTCCTTGAATACCATCAATCTCATCCAACAAAACCAGGCGCAATTGTCCCGTGAAACTCGCATTCACCGCGGCACCCATCACGACCTTTTCAACCGTTTCCTTATCTCGCGCATCCGAGGCATTGAATTCGACTAAGGACCAGGAAAATTCTTTCGCTAACGCGTACGCGGAAGACGTTTTACCCACGCCGGGAGGCCCAACAAGCAATAATGGTTTTTGGGGCGAGCCCTGCTTCCACCCATTCGCCCACAAATGAATCTCCGCCATAGCCTCAGGATTGCCAATGAGCGCGGACAACGTGTTCGGCGTGTACTTTTCGACCCACATACACCGTTAAAAAGCTCAAAACATCATAAAAAGAGAGTATGGCCGCAACACTCAATCGACGAAATATCCCCCAACGAAGGGGAACACCTCCTGGTGCACGACGAAGACAAGTAGCAAGCCACATCCAACGAGTCATGCATGGAAAGGCAAGACCCCACCCCCAATTTCGATTCACCCTGCTGCGCAAACAAATCGGAGGCAAAATCGTCCCCGCACTGCGCGTGAGTAGTGCAACAGGGAAAGAAACCCATGAGTTTAGATTAACACCTGAACAAGAACGAAAAATTGTCGAACGATGGAACAAACTAAAACAACCCGCGAAGACGGGCAAAGTGATTAGTCGAACACTCGTTCGAACAGTGGCACTCAACCCTGATGTCATTGCCCATGGCCTCAAGGAAATATTATTACATTTGTAATTTAACAAAAAAATTAGGGACGATTTTCCACGCGCACAACTAGTGGGTTGAGCGTGGAATATAATCCATCAAAACCTTGCGTGGAACAATCCTTCAACGTGAGGGTGGGATTGTCAATCGTGGGAACAAACAACGCGCCCCCACTTCCCTGAATAATTGAATTCTGGCAATCAATCACGAGACCGTCCTCTTCCACGGAAAAATAATCCACGTAGTGAGTGGTGTCCGGACAAAGTAAGAGGGAAGAAGACAAGGTCACGGCTTGCAATTGAGTATAGGAAACACAATT
>CAZKAN010000071.1:0-4300 GCA_964550925.1 uncultured archaeon
TTCGGTGTAGTAGCGATCATATCCAATGCAACAGGTAAAGAGGAAATGGATGATGATAAAATCGCTGAAAATACTCTTGCCGTGTATCAGGCTGTATTGCCTGCAATTGGAAACAAAACCGTGAACGTTAAATCCATTTTACTCAAGATGACCATGTCTTCTCCCGTCAAAGTGGGAGCGAAGCAAGCTGAAACGGAGGGTGCCGCATGACTACACACACGAAGAAATGGAAGCACTCCGAAGTTTCACGATTGAAACAATTAGCCAAAGAATACCCCGTTGTTGGAGTCGCTGACTTGTCAGGGTTCCCCGCTAATTTGCACGGACAACTCAAAGTCCGCTTAGCCGGAAAAGCCCACGTCACCGTTTCAAAACGCAAAATCATTCAGCGCGCACTCAAAGAAGCGGGTGTCGATGATTCATTAACCAAAGACTTGAAGGGCTCCACCGCGGTGTTGTTCTCCAAAGTCAATCCCTTTGAATTATTTGCATTAGTCAAACAATCATCCGGTAAAGTTTCTGCCAAAGAAGGACAGATTGCTCCCGATGACATTGTTATCCCCGCCGGAGACACGGGATTGCCTCCCGGCCCTGCGTTGAGTGACTTGAAAGGCGCCGGATTAAACGTGCGCGTACAAGGTGCCACCATCGCGGTCATGGAAGACAAGATTGTCACCCACAAAGGAGAGGCTATTACCGCTCCCGTCGTGAACGTGTTGGGAAAGTTTGGAATTAAACCCATCAAATTACGCTTATCGTTAACGCACGTCGCGGAGAAAGGACAATTGTATCCCGCTTCCGTGTTAGACATTGATGAGACAGAAGTCTTCGCTAACTTCGTGAAGGCCGAGCAACAGGCATTCAATTTGGCCGTGAACGCATTCGTGTTCAACGACAAATCAACGCCTGTTATCATCACGAAAGCCTTCCGCGAAGCCAAGCAAGTCGCGTTGGACGCAAACATGCTCACGGAAGCAACCGTGGGAGATATTCTCGCCAAAGCCGAAAACGCGGCAAAGGAAATCAAATCACACGTCAAGGAGGACGCCCAGTAATTGGTTCAATTACTGGTTTTACCCATCACAGTCATTTCCCACTCGATGAGAGTGGGTTGAGACACACAACAAAACTGAGGTGACATGCCATGGAATACGTCTATAGTGCAATGCTTTTGCATTCAGCTAAGAAAGAGATCAATGAAGCGCACGTCACGAAGGTGCTGGAAGCCGCCGGAATTACGGTTGATTCGGCCCGCGTGAAGGCACTCGTTGCTAGTCTCAAAAACGTCAACATTGACGAAGCCATTGCAAAGGCCGCTGTCTCAGCCGCTCCCGCCGCCGCACCCGCTGCGCACGCCGAGCACAAAGCTGAAGCAAAGCCTAAGCAAGAAGAAAAGAAATCAGAAGAAGAAGCCGCTGCCGGATTGGCCGGATTATTCGGATAATTTCAAATTCTTCGAATGGGAGGGAAGAAATTCTCTCCCATTTACACTTTTTCTCATTCTCTAATTGTTCCAAATCGCTTGTTTTTCTTGGTCATTTTGATTAAGTAATTCAATCGTTGAGCGTACACGTCCATTCGTTCAGGACTCCGCACGTCCAACCACCCAATGCGAATGCGTTGATAATTTTCCGGAAACGCTTGGAAGTTTTTCCACACTTCCGGGTCTTTTTTGAGTTCACGTAAAACGTCTTTGGGGATGATTAATTTCTCGTGTTTCTTTTTCAATTCCGCGTGCGCATCCTCGTTCGACGTGTTTTCATTTCCCGTTAAATGAATCATTCCCGCGGGAGTCATTTTTTTCTCGCGCAATAATTCTTGAATATGTTCCAAGTTTAATGGAGAGATGGGGCTTCCTTTTTTTCGCGGAGAAAATCGTTGGGCGTATTTTTCCTCATCGATTCCTTTCGCGGTGGAGTCAATCCATCCGAAGCACAGTGCTTCTTTCACCGCGTCCACGTAAGGTATGCGTTTCTTTCCGGAGTTTTTTTTGTAATAAATCAGCCACACTTCTTTTTTCTTCGCGTGATTTTTTTGCAACCATTTTCTCCACGCGTTGCGCGTAGTCACGTAAAGCGTTTCGGTTATTTGCATACGTTCACGTTACTTTTTGCTCTTTTTAGGAGTGCTTGTTTTTTTCGCGGGAGGCCATTTTTTGGATTTTTTATTTTTGGGTTTTTCTGCCGAAAGAGAGTTGTCCAATAATGTGCTTTTTTCAGGGGTTGTTTTTTCGCTGTCCTTTTTTTGACGCGCGTCTAACTTTCCTCGTTGAGCGTGCTGTGCCCTCAATTTCAGGGTGCTTTTCCTCAATTCTTTCGTCAAGTTCCGGAGTTGTCCCCCGTAATGGGTTTTCATTTCCTCAAAAGCCGTTTTGGAGAGGCTTCCGATCGCGTATTGGTGTTCCGCGTGACGCAAACCCTGCCTCGCGGCCATGAGTTGGGCTTCGAGTTGGTCCACGGAATAGAGTAGGAGTCCATCATTCTCCCTTGCCGAAAGAACGGGTGAAATAACCCCTAGAGGGGTATCATTTTCCATGCTTTTTCCTCGTCTCGTTAAGCTAGCCGCCACTAACACGACACCTAAGAATAGGGCCACGGCCACGAGAATTCCCGTCACGGGAATGGCATTATTCCCTGCTTGAACAACCACGCTTCCCTCCCCATTTTCTCCAATGGATAAAGGAATAATCCCCCCGCTCCCGGGGGTGGTTTCGCTAGAGACGGGCACTCCATTGCCTCCGTTTTCTAACGCAGTAAAGCGTGAGGCGGGGAGCGCAGCGTAATAGTCATCCACGTCCTTAATCACTTCATACGTGTTTTCCGCGAGCAACGCTAGACTTAATCCACTGCTCAAGTTGCTCGCCGCGGCCGCACCTTGATTGTTGTTCGCATAATAGTTAGCCGAGTTGAGATAATATTTGGCGTGGTCTAAATACAATCGCGCCCACGCATATCGTTCTTGTTGAGCGTTCATTTTTTCGTCTAATGATTCAATCGTTTCTTCCAATTTTTGTCGAATGTCCGCCTTTGAATCATTCTCAATTAACACCGCATTAATGAGTGCTAATGCCGACGCCGAGTTCATGGCCGCGGACAAGTGTCTCAGTCCCGCTTGGTCTAATACGGCCGCGTCCAACCTTCGTTGCGCGTCTTCTCCTTCCGCCGCTGAAATTATTTCCAATCCATTTTGAGCATTTTTTACAAAGTCTGCGTAATAATCCACGAATGGACTCTGCGTCTTCAATCCTTTCGTGCTCATTTTCAACGCGATGTTGTAAAACTCAATACTTGATTCATACCATGATTTGGCAAACTCATAATTTTGTACGCGTTCCACGGCCTGAGCGTGTATCGCATCTTCCGTGACCACGATTATGGTAGGAGTGTCTTTCAGTTTGGCAATTTCTAATTGTGCCCACGTCAATCGTTGTTGTGCCGCAATATACCATTCCACTCCCTCAATGGGAACCGTCTTATCGAGTATTTTTTGTTGTTTTTCCACGAGTGTTTCGAGTTCAGTTACTTTTTCCAACAGCGCATCGCTTTCCAAATCAATAAGTTCCGGGTTTTCCGCTACATCGTGAACAAAGTACGCGTTTACTTTTGACAAAAAAGTATAATTTCCCGCTGAATACTCGTACCCGTTCTGCATTAATAGTTCGGCTTCATTCACTGTTTTTTCGGCCTCGTCGAGAGTGCGTGAGAGTACTTCAATTAATCCATCGTCATCCAACAGTGTTTGATTCAATGCCGCTTGGGCTTGCTTCATGATTTCTCTGGTTTGGGCAATGAATTGCGTGTTGAGTTCGTGCATCGGACTCACGACCGGACTAGTAACAAGTTTAGGAGGAATATACGCGGGGGTTTCTACTTCCGCTGTTTGATTCACGTCAATCGAGTCAATATCCATGAAAGCGTACTTCAACACATAGTCGAGTGTTCTTGTTTAAACTACTTTCATTCCCCATTCGTTCATCGCGTACTCGGGCAAGTTAATATTTTTCACTCCTTCCGGGAGTTTGACCACTTGCTTGGATTCTCCTTCCGGAATGAGGAAGAGTTTGATTCCATTGTTGGCTGCTTCTTTTGCTTTTTCAAACACTCCCCCCACGGGACCTACTTCTCCATTGTTGGTGATTGTTCCCGTGAGTCCTACATTGGTTGGAATTTTTTGGTCGCGCAACGAACTCACAACGAGTAAGGCCATCGCGCTCCCCGCACTCGGACCATCGACTACACTCGCCTCGCTGTCGATGCTGAAAAAATAATCATAGTTGTCCACGTCCGGAGAATAATTTTTC
>CAZKAN010000072.1:0-4245 GCA_964550925.1 uncultured archaeon
ATGAGGGCAAAAATAGGTTTATCCGTATTCGTGACAAAACGCGAGAGGATTTCTTTTTCGCTCGATGTAAATTCTTCCATTAACTCCAACCCAAACCTATACTTTCGCGGATGGTTTTAAGGTTTGCGATAGGCGAGTTGGATTATCGTTTTCGCTTGAACGTTGTGCGGTTCAAATGAGGCAAGCGGGCGCCTCTTTCGGTAATAGGGTATTTTTTCCGAGCAAGTTTACGTGCAACATCTGGGTTGCGTGACAAAAAGCCTTGGGAAACGAGCACGTACGCATGATTACCCCACTTCATATGACCAATGTGGGGGTGATTTAGTAATTCGGGGGGAAATTTATTTTTAGGAATGGCAAACCACTTGGGATTGGTGGGCACTGGTTGTTTCGATTTTTTTTCATTCGCCATGCGTTTCCTTATCCTTTTCGTTTTTGTTTTCCGCACTCCACTTCAATAATTCTTTCAATGAAAATAATTGGTTGCGCGCATCCACGACTTGAACATGGGTTTTCTCCACTAATGATCGGGACACATCCATTTGGAGTTGCTTCTTATCATTGGCATGCTTGGCTAAGCCTTGATGGTCCTTGTACACGATGGACGTTTTCACCGTTTCCGTTAGCTGCTTGCGATAATCCTCATTGTTGACAAACGCATCAATCATGGGGCGATATTTTTTGTCCGCGAGCAACGAAGAGTGCAAATCAATGGTTTTAGCATCCGAGCGGTATTGCCCATCCACGAGTGATTTGGCCAAATGTTTCCAATACAAGGGGTCGGTTACTTTCTGGGCGTGAGCCAGGGTTTCCTTAGACGATGCTTTCAAATGAGTCATCTGCCAATGCCACTTTTTACTCGTGTGGTCGCGATGCTTCTGCGTCAATTCAACAATTTGCGTGGTTAGTTTTTCCGCATGGGGATAGTGCAGCGCGGGCCACTTGCCGCGTTTAACAGTGGTGTCCAATTGAACAATTCCCCTGCGCGAAAAATAATCCTCCAACGCTTTCACCCTGCGTGGGTTTGTTTCCAAAAATGATGAATCGGGGAAACGGGATTTTATCTTGGTCAAACTATCAAAAACTTCTACCGGCATACGTGGTCATACTCTTGACGAGCGTGTGCCTCTAAAAGGGTTATCATTCTCATACTGGGTATGATTCCCGGATTAGGAAACATGAACCCGGCCCAAATGAAGGCCATGATGAGACAATTAGGCATCAAATCCGAAGACTTGGATGCACGACGCGTAACAATCGAGCTCACGGATGGAGTAAAACTCATTTTTGATTCACCGCAAGTGAATGCGGTGGACATGAAAGGAAACAAAACCTACACGATTACAGGAGAACCGCGCGAAGAACGAGGAGAAGCTCCTTCATTCACGGATGAAGATGTGGACATGGTCGCCGAACAAGCCAATGTTTCCACGGAGGACGCGCGGAAAGCATTAGAAGAAAATGATGGCGACCTAGCCGCGGCCATTTCAGCCTTGAAGAAAGAAGAATAGTAAAAAAAACAAAAAATAGTGCGAAGGCGGAGAAAAAAATTATCTCCGACCGCGACGAATGTTTTTTTTAGATGAAACACGAGAGCGTTTTTCCTCAAAGGGTTGGAAAACATTTTCTCCCCGCGTTACACGCAAGTAAATGAGTATTTGCACGACAATGAATGCAATTTGGGCAATGAAAATAATCAACAAATCCGGTCGACCATCGAATGGATTCATGGATTATCGCCTCGTGCGCGAATGATGGCGAGCCATGCGGTAAAGAATCAACACACTCAACACGATTGAAACGGTTTGTCCGAGAAAAATCAATAACTCGGCAAGACTAAAGAAAAACATGCAAACACCTCACTCCACTCTCACGCGGGGCGAATATAAAGATGACTCTCAACGCGGAAAAAAGTCTATGGAAAGCAAGGGTGGAGAGCGTCGCGGATTATTCCTCGACGCGACTCTCAACCCCGTTCACGTAAACGATTTTGCCGCGCAATGCAATGGCATTCACCACAATACTGGGCATGTCTCCAAACTGGTGGCCCGGCCACACGGCAACGGAGAAGGAATTATTGTCTAAGGGATACGTTTGACTCGCATCCGCAGTGGATAATGATTCGGCGGAGACAAATCCATTCTGGTACACGTCAACGGAAGCATTCGCGTCCAAGGAAGCAAAATAATTCTCCATCGCCGTGGCCACGGACGCATTATTCACGTTTAACGTGTTCACATCAATCAAGAATTGCGTGCGCGGGGGAGTAAAATCGATGATCGTGTTGGACGTGTTGAGCGTGTTAATGTAATCCGTGAGCAACACTTTGGCTTCGTTCACATTAATTTGATTTAATCCCACGACAAAACCGTCAGGAGTAGCGAAAAACGCATTGAATGATTCTGGTTTTGCGGAGACAAATGCATTTACATCATTCGTTAACGCGTTCGCATCCGCGAAGCGGGCTTGCAATTGGTTATTCACACTCGGAAAGAATGGAATGCTCACACTTTCCACGTTGGCTAATGAACCTATATCCGCGGAAATTAATTCTTTAGAGAGTCCGGGAAAATAATCCACCATTCCCACAGCAGACAAGCTGGGTTGCAACGACTGAATGGGAAAGGCTTGCGTAAGGGAAATGGGCGTGGGAGACGCGGTGAGATTTTGTGTCTCTAATACGTACGCAGTCACCAATTGCGTTCCTTGAAACGCAGCAGCCAAACTTCCCGTAATCGAATCCCCTGCGAGGGTGTTGGGAGAAACGATCGCTTGGATTTGCGCATTGGGCAAATTGATGCGCGTTAATTGTTGCTTGGAATTATAGACTTCTTGTTCCTGCTCGACTTGAGCAGAGGCTTGAAAATAAACCTCGGGAGAATCAAACAAGGATAAATCAATCACACTCTGCGCAAATGACGCGTGATCAATGTCCGCGTTGAGCGTCAAATTAGCAATATACGTGACGCTGCCATCCTCATTCAAGGGAGAAAACTGCGAAGTAATACTCTCCACCCCGCTCAACGAGCTGAGTTTTTCGTCTAATGATATTTTGTCCCCTTCCTTTGTTTGTCCTCCAACAATGGCCGTGTTGAAGACTTGAACAATGGTTCCTGACACGTCTTCTGAAAAATATTGCTCGACGGGTTGATTCGTGTTATTCGTATTCGTCGAATTATTGGATGAAGGGGACTGCGAACCAAAGAACACCGCTACTCCAGAAAGGAGCATGAGGCCAATAATGAATAATGCCCCCCACTTGATGGTGGGATTGTTACTAGGATTCGTGTTGAGTGCCATGGATGAAATTCCCCCTGCGAATGGACAAAGGGAAAAGTAAACTCATTAAAAAACGGCCTTTTTGCCATGGCAAAAATCCCGGGGAAAAGGTGCAGGAGCGGCCTTTTTTACCCGGTAAAAAACCCTCGGAAAAGGTACAAAAATGACCTTTTTGGGGCGGATTTGGACTCATTCCTCTTAAAGGTTTTGTCCCGTTTAACGTGTGAGAGGCTGATTATACATATGAAGAAAGGCGATTTAATCTCCATTGAATTCACGGGAAGAGAAAAGAGTACTGGAAAAGTATTCGACACCACGCACAAGGATGTGGCGGAAAAAGAAGGACTCTCCACCGAAGGAAGAACGTACGGCCCCGTGTCGGTGGTTGCCGGAAATGGAGAAGTATTGCCGGGATTAGACAAAGCATTAGTAGAAATGAAAGTCGGAGAAAACAAGAAAATCGAACTCACTCCGGAAATGGCATTCGGTAACCGACACGCGCAACTCGTTAAAGTATTGCCCTTAAGCGAATTTAAGAAAAACAACATTCCCCCCGTTCCCGGAACGTGGATTAACGCCAATGACATGATGGGAAAAGTCCAAAGCGTGAGCGGAGGACGCGTGAGAGTTGATTTCAATCCTGAATTAGCCGGAAAAGAAGTCGAATACGAGATAAAAATAATCAAACATTACACGGACGAAAAAGAAATGCTCGACGTTTTAACCAACAAAATTTTTAGAGGAAACGAAAAACCACACGTTAAACGTGACGGAGAAATAGTCACCGTGTCGGGGCCCATCCCCGTCATGACCCGCTACCAGCGCGGACTCGCCATGTTCTCCAAAATCGTGTTGGAAATCATCCCGAGCGTGAAGAAAGTAAACCTCCAATCACTCGTCGAAAAGAAAGACGTGGAAAACACCCACATTCACGAGGATGGAACCATTCAGTCAACCGATGCGCCC
>CAZKAN010000073.1:0-2606 GCA_964550925.1 uncultured archaeon
TATTATTTTAGTATCTATACTTACTGGGTAAATAAACACCAATTCGATCTGAGAAACACAACTTTTGATTTAAACCCATGAATAAAAGAAATGTATAGCATGGCTTAGTAATATCATCTTTGTCGAGGAAAATAATTTTACTCACGGAGAAACGGGAGAAACTGTTTGACCAGCTTACTCAAACAGACGGCAACTTCCATGGAAAACGAGCCGAATTGTATGATACCTTAAGCAAGATGGCCCACATCAAAAGAGGGTTCGCCATTACCCTTCCAGAGAATTGGGGCATCGTGCAAATAGCGTAAACATGCTCAACACGTTCCACCTACTTTCTTCTTTCATAGGAGGGGGCGCGGCTCACGCCCTCCTCCACCCCTCACCATTCACACGCATAACAAGAACACGCGTGAAAAATTTTCCCTAGTTTTAAACCCTTTTTGGTGAACGATGCGTGCATGAAAAGACACGCACTCCCAACGGAAACCCGCGCCCAAATATCCATTGAACTCATTATTGTCATGGCAGCAGTGGTGGCGGTCGTGTTACTATTAGTCACGCAGCTCCAGGATTCCAGCGAAAAAGGAATCAACAAATTATCCAAAAAAACAAAGGATATTTTTGATGAAATTGACGCGATTGACTAACGGCCTTTTTGCCTGCGGCAAAAACCCCGGGGAAAACTTCTGAATGAAATCGGGACAAGTTTCAATCGAAGCACTACTCATCTGGGCCGCGCTCGCGGGAATGATTGCACTCTTTACGCCCGCATTTGCTCACGCGATGGACGCGTACACGTTGCACGTGAACGTGAACCGGTTTATCGCATTTGGAAATGAACTCGAGGAAACCATCCAAACATTATCATTCGCAGGAAGCGGAAGCCGGACACGCATGCATGTTCCACACATACCAGGAATGGAAATTCACGTGGAAAACAATCACATTACACTCATACTGCATCACGATGCATTAACACAAGACAAAAGACGAACCATTAACGCAAGCGTGGAGTTAGAAGGAACACTCACGCGTGGAAAAACAAGCCTATTGACGCGGGAACAGGGAAAAATCACCATTCAAGACGAATGAATAATGCCTCCCGCACGCCGCGATGCCAACGCGAAGCCGAACACACGTACGAAGAAGAGTTTGTCGGGGATGCAGGAAAGGGAGTAGACGAAAAAACCATGGAAGAAAAATCCCATTCGGATGCAAGGGAGGAAATGTCTTCTTCTCCCCACAACCAAACGTGCAACAAGTCAACACACGTCAGAATGGCTAATTCACGCGACGTGTTACTTGAATAATCATCGGAAAGAGAGAGAACCGAAACGTACACTCCTGAAAAAAGAAGCAACGCGATGAGAAACTCAAACACGAGAAAAAAACCCTTAGACACAGGAAAGAACCTCCAACCAAACACTGATTGAACGTTCATACAAACGAATGGGGCGGCGGACACTCATGCAAATACTATTCTCATCCACCTCTCGAAAAAAATAGGTTTTCTCATCCATTAATGTGTGAGTGGACACACGCGCCACGAATGGAGAAGGAGGGACCACATTCGTCAAAGATACCAAACACGATTCACGCACAACATAGGAGAAAACACGCTGCGTGGGAACATCAAAATACGCACAACCAAGCCAGGGATTAGAATGATGCGACAGAATGAGGGCATCACTCTCAATCACACTTGCGTGCAACGCGAGAGAGGATTTCCACTCGCGAGAAAACGAATACACGTGTTGAGAAGAAAGCGACCAGACCGCGAGCAAAATGAGCAACCACCCCACCACCACGAGGAAGGATTCTACCCCCAAGACGTGGCCTTTATCCATAGTGATTAGCATCGCCTCCTAAAACAAGCAAAAAAGGAGACGAAACAGGAATGAGGACGAGAGAATAATCCCAACACTCGCGAGAGGGAGTGAGTGCGTAATGAATAGATGCGGCATCGGAACGAAAACTACATTCTAAAACGTGAAAATGGGTTTCCATGGAATTTTTTTCCGACAACCACGCGGAATGATGATTCGTAATGAGTATAGCAACGCCCGACAAAACACTCAGCAGCATAAAAAAAATAATCAGGTATTCAAAGGTGCTCACAACAAATCAACTCCCGACGCAGGACCATTGTTTTTGAAACGAGGTGACGCAAATACGATAACCCAATGGAAGAGCAAAGAGGGAATTGGAATCGAGGACACGCAAACGCGTATGCAGCACGCGCGACGCAGACAATCCCCCCGTGTAGGAGTATTCCAAATAACGCTCGGTTTGAGAAACGGGAAGAACTAATACATGAGAAGAAGACTGCAACTCTTGCAAAGTGGGAGGAGTTAATGGAGTGGAGAGCAAGGACAAATAGTTTGGTTGGTATAGCGTGGAAAAACCACTCTCGGAAAAAACATCCTCATGCAAAAGAGAGTAGTGGGAAAGATACTCTAACACGCGTGCGTTGACACGCAACTTAATCGTGTTCTCGGGAAGGTTCGAATGAGCATGCGCAACTAATTCCTCGCGAATAATCGCATCCACATTCATCTCTATTTCCGCGCGGCGAAGGGAAAGAATGCGCGGAGCGGAAGCAGCACCCA
>CAZKAN010000073.1:2616-4154 GCA_964550925.1 uncultured archaeon
ACAAAACCCCGCGACATAACCGCGTGAATACGCAAGAAGGGATAAAAAACTAGGGAAAATTTTTGGGAAAAAACCCATTCCATAAAAAGGATATTTGTTTGTTAAACGTGTATGAGCATCCAAAACCAAGAACTCACGGACTTATTGATTAGTTGGATTTCCCTCTCCGCAGCATTCGCATTCGTATTCTCGGACGGCGGACTCAACATGACGAGTTTTGGGAGCGCACTCGCCATCGCCGCACTTGCGGTGGGAACGGGGTTTTTGATGCACGAACTCGCTCACAAATATGTGGCCATTCATTTTGGAGCCAAAGCAGAGTATCGCGCGTGGAACTTAGGATTAATCGTCGCACTCGCATTCGCCATATTTGGGGGATTCATTTTCGCCGCGCCGGGAGCCGTATATATTTTTGGTAAAAAAGTTTCTCTCCGAGAAAACGGAATCATTTCACTCGCGGGACCGCTCATGAATATTGTCGTGGGATTCGTTTCATTTTTCATTGCTGGAATGTATGCCACATCACAAATAGGAAACGTGGCTTCCGTAGTGGGGAGTATTAATTTCTATTTGGCCATGTTCAACTTGCTCCCATTCTTCGTGTTGGATGGAGCGAAAGTATTCGCGTGGAACAAAATAGTGTGGGGAGTATTGTTTTTCCCCCTCGTGTTTTTCTTATTTTTCCTGTGATGAGGTGAAAAAAAATGCCCGTCATTCCGGAGGATTTTTCAGGGGACTTGCGCACCATTTTAGCCAAAGAACGAACGATTCTCGCCCATCAAGGAGTGCAATTGACTAAAATTGGATTATCCATGGGAGTATTCGGCTCGGGGTTAGCCATTGTACGATTCATCACGACAGATGAGCATGCCGGATGGGTGTTTGCGAGCGTGCTGATGATTCTCTCCTTTTTAGTGGGAGTGCGCGCATACATGAAATACTGGTCCCTGGCAAAAGACTTGGAGAAAGTAGTAGAAGTCGAAGAAAAAATGGCACGCTCCACGAGACGTGAACGAATACACGAACACACGATCAAACAAAAGAAACTCCACGAAGAGTGAGTGAACGTGTTTGCTATTAGCGAACGTAATTAGGCTGGAATCCTTCCGGGGATTTTGATTTCTTATAATCCGAATACGCTTCAACAGCTTCCGGTGCAACCGAAGAAGAGACCTTCTGGAGAACTTGGTCAAAGTGCTTCTTTCCGATGGGAGAAGGCTTCATGTCATTTTCATTCAACGCAAGTAGGGCTGCTTCGCGCACCAAATTGTTCAAATCGGCACCGGAAAAATTGTGCGTGCGCTTAGCAAGATCAGTGATGGAAACGCCCTTCTGTAAAGGAACCCCCCGCGTGTGAACTTTCAAAATGGCTTCGCGTGCACGCTCATCCGGGACCTTGACTTCAATCACTTTGTCAATTCTCCCAGGCCTCATGAGACCGGGGTCAATCAAATCAGGACGATTCGTGGCCGCCAGAAAAACCACATCGCGCAGGTTCTCCGCACCATCTAATTCTGTTAAGAGTTGGTTCACCATGC
>CAZKAN010000074.1:0-4118 GCA_964550925.1 uncultured archaeon
CAAGATGGAAGCGCTCCAAGCACTCATTGTCAACCCGCCCATTTTGTTTTCAAGCGGAGTGGGAAAACCTGTGGCGAACAAAGAGGGTGGGCAACCCTTGTTTGACGGAAGCAACCTCATGACAGGATTGGTTGGTTTCGTTGGCAACATCGGACCACTCGTATTAGGGTTTCTCCTCGTCGTGGGATTAATTTTCGTGTCCATCCGCGTCGTCAAAGGAAGCGTGGAAGGAGCGGACAACCCAATTTTACGAAGTTCCGTAGGCGTGCGCAACACGGGGCCCGTGCACCGCACGAGTACTCCAGTGAGAGGGAGTAAAATGTGGAAGAGTGATAGTAGCTCACGCATCGGTCGCTACTAAAACAACTATTTTTCTCGCGCGGGAAAAATAACCCACGCGAGGAAAAGAACACCCACTCCCGCGGCGAGCGACCACACGCTCACTCGCACGTGAAACAAATAGTGTCCCACCCAAAAGAATGCGGGAATAAGCAACAGTAATGAGAGAAAAGACACCCCCCACGTTTCACTGGTTTCACGTGGGTGCGTTTGAAGACGAGAATGAATCAACACGCCCGCGAGCAGGACAAGCCCTATTGCCGCGAGGGATGGTAAGGTTAGCATAGGAAATTAACACCCACAACGTGGCTAAAAGCCTCTCTTTCAAGGGGTTGCGTTAAAAATCATCCTCAGGGGGGTATTCTAGTATGGAGCGCCACGTCTCAGTCATTGGAGCCGGGAGTGCGGGATTGCGCCTCGCCCGAAAACTAGCCGAAAACAACATACCCGTGACTGTTTTTGAAGACCATTCCGAAATAGGGGTTCCCGAACACTGCTCCGGACTCATCTCCTCACGCAACACGGAAACACTGGGTTTTGATTTGAAAGATAGTTTAACGAATCACATTTATGGGGCAAAAATTTATTCGCCTAATAACACGCAGCTCCGCATTGAACGCAAAAAGCCCGTGGCCCACGTCATGGA
Organism: uncultured archaeon; assembly: GCA_964550925.1. GTDB lineage: Archaea > Iainarchaeota > Iainarchaeia > Iainarchaeales > VGJJ01 > VGJJ01. The sequence goes on from CAZKAN010000074.1 coordinate 986, forward strand.
CCGCAGCCTGTTTGACAAAACACTCTATCAACAAGCCAAAAAAGCCGGCGCGGAAATCGTGTTGAACACGAGTGTCATGAACGTGAAAGGGAACACGATTTTTACGCAAAGCAAAGGAAAAGGCGGAGTCAAAAAAGCCGACATCATGGTGGCCGCGGATGGAGTAAATTCACGATTACGCAAACTAGTGGGAGTAGAAAGCAAAGCGAGTGATTTTGTACACTCCTATCAAGTCAAAGCCTCTGGAAATTTTGACCCGCGATTTGTGGAATTATATTTCAGTGAAACATTTGCTCCCCACTTTTTTGCGTGGGTCATTCCTGAAAATGAATCCAGTGCCAAAATAGGATTAGGATGCAAAGTGGGTGTAAATCCTGTTCACGCATTCAAAAAATTCTTGAAAGAGAAGCAAATTGACATCCACATCAAGAGTGATAATTCCTTTTTGATTCCCTGCGCACCCCCCATTCGAACATTAGTCAAAGACAACATGGCCTTGTTGGGTGACGCGGCGTACCAAACCACAGCAACCCCGGGTGGGGGAATCATCATGAACTGCAAGTCCGCGGACATAATTGCCACGAGTATTCACGACCACATTCACCACAACACTCCGCTTAACGAGTATGAAAAGAGAATGGAGTCCGTTTTCAATGAGTTAGAATTGCATTACAAAATCCACACATATCAATCACGCCAAACGGACGCGCAACTCGATAAATTATTCCTCAAACTCAAGGATGCGGGAATGGAACACTTTCTTTCTAACCACGGCGACATGGATGAGCCCTCGCGCTTCGTGAGCAAAATGATCACACACCCGGGAATACTTTCACTCATTCCAGAAGCCGTGAAGTTTGCGCTTACGAAATAAGTGTTCGCGAAAAATTATATGGCGCGGTTTCGTTGGAACTACTTATTCACATATTTAGGGTTTTGAAAAACGGGCAATAACTCATCGCGGATTTCATCATTAGCAAAATAATAGACCTTGTGTATCGTATGATAACCCTTGGGGCTGGGTTCAAGTACTATTTTTTTCAATTTTTTACCCTCGTGGGTGTATGGGGTAATTCCATAGTTGCGTGCAAATGCAAACGGAATAAACGCATCGTGCGCTTCGACGTGATACCCGGTTACCGCGGCACGGTTTCCCAACGAGGTGTCGATAATACTCACATGCATACTCTCCGGGGGCGCGGGAAGGTATCCTTTTTGGGAGAGGTGTTCCTTTCCCTCGTTGGTTAGTAAACGCACGGATGCTACTTCATGCGAAACAAGAGAGGATTTTTCGTGCTTGCTTACCTTGTCTTCGTATGACCAGAATAATTGTTTGTCAATCGGCGAATATACAATCGTTGCAAAAAAATCATGCACATTATTTTTTACCTTGGACAAGGCAAACCCCACGGCAAACCTGTTTTTTCCATTCACAAATGCTTTCGTCCCATCGATGGGATCGCAGTGCACGACTAATCCATTCGAATAATCTCCCTTGAAAAAAAACTTCAAATGCGTTTCCTCTTCTCCATTGAACGCGAGGTTGGTGAAATTCTTTCGAATGAGCTCCGACAAAACCATTTCTTGAATACCATGGTCAACCACTGTGACGGGAGACTCGTGTAAATTCTCCGCAACACCCACGAGTTTATTTTGACGTTCAATTTTTCCATAATAGGGCAACGCCAACTCGCCCGCAAATACGGCAAAATCTTTCAAACAATCAAATAGTTTTTTTTCTGTGGACATACGCCTTGTTGGAAAATGCGGGATATAATCCTATTCATTTCACGCACGAGCGGACAAACGCATGAAACAACGGGCACGGTTTATCCAGTCGTGACGTGAGTTCCGGGTGGGCTTGCGTAGCCATGAAAAAAGTGTTTTCCGGAAGTTCCATGATTTGCATGATTTCCCGATTGGGGGCTTTTCCGGAGAAAACTAGCCCCGCGTCCTGGAGCTTTTCCACAAACATTGGGTTTACTTCATAGCGGTGGCGGAATCGCAGACGCGCAACGTGTCCAAATAACGCATTTGCTTTCGTATGCGGTGTAATTGCAATATCGTGTCCCCCCAATCGCATGGTGGCGCCTTTCTGAGTAATAGTGGTTTGTTCCGGAAGCAAGTCGATCACTGGATACGTGGTGCGGGGATTGATTTCCGTACTATTCGCTAGCGTGAGTCCGCAGCGGTTGCGCGCATACTCAATTACTGCGAGCTGCATCCCGTAACACAATCCCAAATAGGGAATATTGTGCGTGCGCGCGTGCTCAATAACTGCTATTTTTCCTTCCGCTCCCCGTGAACCAAAACCACCGGGAACAATAATTCCGTCCATTCCGCGCAACGCGTCTTCCACGTTTAACGTGCCTTCCTCGATGTGTGTAGTTTCGATCCAATGAACGTTTAACATGACATTCACATGTGCCCCGGCGTGGTGCAACGCTTCAATGACACTCGCATAACTGTCTTCGAGCTTGGTGTATTTTCCGCACAACGCAATGTTCACTGTCTGCGGGGCGTGGCGCATGTTGCTCACGAGTTTTTTCCACTCGCCCATGTTGGGAACAGCATCTAATTGAAGTTTTTCATTCAATCGAAAAAGAATTCCTTCCTCGTGAAAAACCAATGGAATTTCATACACGTTATCCACGTCCAACCCAGTAATTACGGAATCCTTGTCGATGTCCGCAAACAAGGCAATTTTTTCTTTGATACTATCATCCAGTTTGCGCGCGCACCTCCCAATAATAATATCGGGTTGCAATCCGCGCTGGCGCAGGATGTTTACACTCTGCTGCGTGGGTTTTGATTTCTGTTCCTTGGTTCCCGCGAGAATGGGAACATATGTCAAGTGCACGTAGGCAATGTTGTTCACTCCCACGTCTTTCTTGAGTTGACGAACCGCTTCCACATACAATTCGTTTTCCAAATCACCAATCGTCCCCCCGACTTCAATTAACACCACATCCGGGTGTTCTTCGCTCACCACGTGCATTATTTTTTCTTTAATCGCACTGGTAACATGGGGGATGTATTGCACGGTCTTTCCGAGGTAGTCTCCCCTTCTCTCTTTTTGTCTCACATAATCAAATATTTTTCCCATGGTCAGATTCCAATTTGATTTGGGAGT
>CAZKAN010000075.1:0-4107 GCA_964550925.1 uncultured archaeon
CCCTTTTTCCAGGAGAACCAAACCGTCAAACCCACAACTAACAACAACACGCCAAACCAGAATCCCCCCGTCTGCGTGACAAATCCAGTAATGGCACTCGCAGCCACGGACACAGGCGAGTCGGTTGACGATGCGTTGGGTGTGGGTTGATTCGCAGCAGTGTTTTCATTTTCTAATTGGATGGTTTGCGTGACAGTGTAACCAGCACTCGTGAGTTGAACAATCGCAATTGTTTTTCCCGCGAATGATTGGGCAGGAATAAAGACGAGCGATTCATCCAAACCCGGAAGTGAAAATGTTTTGGTAAATGTTTGTGTGCCGGGTTTTGCGATGATGTTTAACGTGACTTCTTGCGTGTACGCGGATTGATTGTACACTTGCAACGCAAATTCAGTGGCACCATGCACGTTCAACGTGGCGGGAGGATTGACGAATTGCACGGGCGCATTATCTAATCCTGAAAACAAGAGTGTACTTGTTTTTTCGGGGATGGTGCAGCCATTAATGTTTGTGTTCACGCGAATGATTTGCATATTCGTGTTTTGCGTCACATAAAATGTTTGTAATTTGGCCGAATTGGCAGGAACAACAACACGCGTGGGAGAAATTTTTCCTGCGTCCGTTGAAATAGTCAATGTTGCATCCTGTGAAAGGGGATTGTTGAACAACACGTCAATGTTTTTTTCTCCTTTCATGATGATAACGGGCTGAATGTTGGCGTAGAATGATTCGCACGTTGCGTTTTCATTCCCGACGAAAGTGTAGGGGAATCGTTTCGCATTCACGAGACAGCTTCCGCCATCCGTGAAGTGTCCTTTCAACGTGAGGAAGGCATTGGAGTCAAAGCTCCCCGTGTTAGAATATCCAATTGCGTTGAATACAATTTCTTCCATAGAATCAAAATCCACTGAAATGGGATTAGACACCGGTTCAAAGGAGACTTGGTAATTGGTATCCTTGAACGTGTATTCGTCCACGTAAAAATTTTGACTCGACGTATTTGTGAGCGTGAACGCGTGTTCCGTGGTTTGTCCCGCGTAAACTGTTACCAGAGGCATGTTCACATTCAATTCGGTGCACACACCGGTTTGCACGCCCGTGTCTTCCACCGTCACGTCAAACGCGTCGGAAATATCGGAGAATGAACAATCGTATCCGTTTTCGAATTCTCCTCGAACCTCAACATACGTGGCATCGGTTTCATCATCGGAAACTCCTTTTGCGTCGATTTCAATAGTGTAGGTATTCGTTTGGTTTCCTGAAATATTTTTTTGAAAGTCTGCGTCAGAGAATGGAGGCTTGGCGCGGGAAACGTAGGAGTCGCCATCATCAAACACGTCAAATCCTTGCATCGTAAAATCGTTGGATGAATGATTAATCACACGAATGGTGTGCAAAATCGTATCGTTCTCAGACACGGTCACATCGTCCGCGTCAATTTGGATGAGCGAGCACACGTCATCGCCATCTTGTATTGTGACATCAATAGTGAAAGTCAAATCACTAAAGTCACAGTCCGTGCCATCGTCATCGTTAAAGTTTCCTTCGAGTTGAATGCGGAATGTTTCGCTCTTGTCTCCGTTCACATCCACGGTGTCATAGCGCAAGCGCAGTGTTTCAGTTTCATCTTCATTAATTTGTGAAGGAAAATCATCCACGCTCACATCTAAGTATGTGCTAGACTCTTGTACGCGCACATCATCTAAATCAAAATCATCATCGGCGTTGTTTTCAATGTCAAATGTTACCAGTCGGTTGTCTCGGTCCTCGGAGAACGTCACGTTTCGAGGAGTAATATCAATGTCATTACACGATGTCGCCGCGTGCGTGGGAGTGATGAACAGGGCAACTATTCCAAGTAAGAGGAGGGTGCGCAGAATCGTTTTCATGTATATATTGGGGCCCTTAACCCTTAAATAGTAACACTTTTCCCGTGAATTAGTTAATTGGCAGTGTTGCCCCGAATAAATACTTTCGGGAAATGACGGCCGCCATCAGCGGTGTTCTTCTTCCATCATTTGCTTCAAACGCTTCAAAATCTCTTGTTTTTCGTCATTTGACGGTTTTATGTCCTTTTGGAGGGCCCCTTCCAATTCACTCGTTTGCCGCTGCAGGGTATCCCTCAACGCACGCGGGTCTCCCACATCGCCCTCTTCTTTCTCCTGGATAGCGCGGTGTTCCTTTTCTTTGCGCGACAAATAATCCAAATCCGACTCCGATAATCCTTCTACTTCTTCGAAGGGGAGCTATTCCAATGCTTCTTCTTCACTAATTTCTTGTTCCATCGCATGATCATTTCGCACAGGCACTTTTTCAGCCGTTTGCGGCGTGGCGCGTGCGTTTTCTTTTTCTAATTCATCAAAAATAATTTCTCCGGATGCAATTTTTTTCTCGCGCGATAATTTTTCAGCGTCGCGTAATAAATCTGCGGATGGGTCAGAACGTTTTCCGGATTTTTCGGCAGAAGCAACATCACTCGTTCCAAAGGGCTGCTTCCACGGCAACGTATTCGTGGACGTGTTGGAAGATGAGGCGGATGAAGATGGAGATGAAGATGAGGAAACATTAGTTTCACGCGGAGTAGTGGATGTCACCATTGGCGCGGCAGAAGTTTTTGCCGATGCAACAGGAGAAGTGTTGCGCGACACCCAGGGAGGAACATATTTGGTTGATTCGTTGACGGAAGTAGAATTCATTGGTTGTTCCGGTCGTGTTACGGGTCGCGCGGCCGGAGTTGGAGCAGGCGCAGCAGGCTTAGGTGCGAGTGATTGAAGTAATTCCGCTCGTTTCGCACGCTGTTCTTCTTCCGCGCTCTTTTTTTCGACGCGTGCAAATTCAGTTGTTTTCATGGGAGAAATAACGGAAACGCTTTCCGTGGGAGTGGTAACGGGAAGTAATGGATTCGTGTCTCGCGACGCTGGAGCGGGAGTTGAAATGGTTGTGCTGGGCGAGCGTGCCGCGGTCGTGGCTGCGGGTTTAACTTCCGGAGCGGGAGAAATAGTCTTGTTCACCGGAGAAATCGCTTCCATGGATGCATTTGTTTTCATCGAAGCCATTGGGGGGATGGGTGCGTACGCGGGTGATGGTGCCGGTGATTTCGTTGCCGGAGTAATGGGTGCAGAAATGGATGGTGATGGCGAGGTGATTGGTTTAGGTGCAACTGTTTTTTCTCCTAATAATTTTTTCCAAAAAGGAATGGGTTTGGGAGTTGATGCATTCACTGTCGTTTTAGGCGGAGATGAATTTGGTGCCGCGGGAACAATTGTTGAGAGTGGTGGTTTGGCGGGCGAAGGCAAGGGTGTTTTCGAAAACGATGGTGTGGGCGAAACGGTTCGCGCGGGTGATGAAGGAGGCACGGACGTGGGCGTTGGAACGGGTGCGCGCACAGGTGCAGGCGTTGAAGTAGGAATGGGCGCGGATTTCACGGGCAATGGTGGAGCAGCAGGCGTTGTACTTTTGGCAGAGGATGGCCAGCGGGGCGCAGGATTGGGAGAGAGTGTCGTTGGTGGAATGGAAATGGTTGGCGCAGCTGCGGATGTTGTATTCGTTGTTTTTTTCTGAAACTTGGCATAATTAGCAAGTCCACGTTGAATGTAGGGAGGATAGGGCATGTCCGCATAATAATGGGGAACACGCGGCGCGGGAGCAGGAGTAGTTGAAAGAGTTGCTTTTGTCGGGGTGGTAGTTTGAGTGAGCGGAGCAGCAGCATTTTTGGGAGGTGTGGGTGCGTACGCGGGGCGTATCGTATTTTTCACATGTGTGTCCATGATTTCGTCTAATTGTTGGCGCATCGCGGCTTGGGCTTCTGTACTGGCGTACGTGGGCTGCATGCTCTTCAGCAATGGTTTTTCTTTCTCACGGGGTTTTCCAAAAATGGCGAGAGAAATTTTCTTAGCAATCGCAGGCGTGTTATCATCATGGGGGAGTTCTCCCAAGCGTTGTTTCTCTCTTCTTTTTTGGAGAAACTCATTGATTTCATCCACTTCTTCTTGCACAGGCATGCGTGGAAGAATCGAGTTTGAGAATAAAAACGGAGTATATTCCCCTCACGGCGTGTCATGAAAGTCACCACTTTCCTCCCGCGCCTCCCCCTCCGCTCATTCCTCC
>CAZKAN010000076.1:0-4042 GCA_964550925.1 uncultured archaeon
CGCTTAGGAAAACCCCTCCTGGTTTACCAAGGATTAAATGAAAAATATCCGCATGCCAATGAGCGAATTCACACCTTTATCTTGGAAGGAGTGAAGGAACGGTATGCACGTTTCAAAAAAATGAAAATCAATTATGGATTCTACCTCGTGAAAGGGAAACCCAAAAACACGTTGCATGATTTCATGAAAAAATCCTGTTCAGTTGTGAGTGATGATTTTCCCACGTTTCTCGCCCCTGCGTTTAATCAAAACGCGGCGAAAAAATGCCCTGTTTCGTATGATGTGGTGGATTCGCACACCACTATTCCCATGCGCTATTTTTCCAAAGAAGAATGGGCTGCCTATACTATACGGCCCAAAATTCATGCGGTGTGGGAGGAAGCGATTAAACCCGTTGTCACACCCACGTTGGATAACCACGACACCATTGAACTTCCATCCTTCTTTTTGCCCGCTTCCTTTGATGTGAAAAAAGAAGTTTCCTCGTGTGAGATTGATCATGCTATGGCACGTTCTCCCCAAAAAGGAGGAGAAACTCCCGCATGGGAAACGTTAGAAAATTTTGTCACCCAAAAATTATCCCATTATGAACAAACGCGCAACAATCCTTCCTTGGATGGAACATCTCACCTTTCTCCTTACTTGCATTTCGGAATGATTTCTCCCATTGATGTAGCCTTGCACGTGAAAAAACAAAAAAGTATTTTCTCCGATGGATTTTTAGAAGAACTCATCGTGCGGAGGGATTTGGCCTATAATTATTGTCACTTTAACAAGCATCATACCACTTTTAAAGGGTTGAATGAATGGGCGCAGAAAACACTGAATGAGCACCGCAAGGATAAACGCGAATACACGTACACGTTAAACCAATTCGAAAAAGCGCAGACACACGATGAATTATGGAACGCGGCTCAACGCGAAATGGTTCACACGGGGAGAATGCATGGGTATATGCGCATGTACTGGGCCAAAAAAATACTCGAATGGACGAAGAGTCCGGAAGACGCTTTTAGGATTGCCACTTTTCTGAATGACAAATACGAACTCGACGGACGCGACCCGAATGGATATGCGGGCATTGCGTGGTCACTCGGAGGAAAGCACGACCGGGCATGGTTCTCGAGAAAAGTGTTTGGGAAAATACGCTACATGAGTGGGAAGAGCTTGCAGCAAAAAATGGATGTTAGCGCGTATTTGCGCACGTGGTCCGCGCAGGAATTATAAACGAATTGGCATTTCTCCAACCTACTGGAGTGATAATGAATGAACCTAGCAAAGATCGGACACGGACAGCGAGCGCCGGATGTGGTGAATGTTATCATTGAAAATCCGGAAGGAGAAAATAACAAGTACGAGTTCGACAAGGAATTGGACGTCATGCGCCTAGACCGCGTCATGTACTCGGCGGTGTTCTATCCCACCGATTATGGGTTTGTTCCTCAAACACTATGCGAAGACGGCGACCCCTTGGATGCATTTGTACTTAGCACGAATCCCATTCACCCCGCTACCCTGGTTGAGGTGCGGCCCATTGGTTACATCAAAATGGTGGATGGAGGAAAACGCGATGATAAACTCCTCTGCGTCCCTTTACACGATGCACGATTTACGCATGTAAGAGATTTGAAGCACGTGGCCCCCCACACGTTGGAAGAAATCGGACATTTTCTCTCCACGTATAAAATGCTTCAAAAGAAAAAAGTGGAAGTGGATGGATGGCACAACGCAGCGGCTGCCAAAAAACTCATTCGGGATTCCATCAAAATGTTTAATGCAGCGAAGAAGTGAACAAATTCACTTCTTCCATTACTTTTTTTTCAACGCCAATCACGGATGAGGCGTTCCATTCAATGCAGTATTGAGCGTAATTTGCACTACTACAAAAACGATGAATAATCCAATGAGTGCAATTCCATCTCGCCGCGAGAGGACGTGAGCATCATCCATGTATGTCGTCACCATGAGTGCGGAAAAAACCATGAATAATGCGGCAATGCCCACGATTCCTAATTGAATGTCAAACGGCAGAATAATGGCCATGATTCCAATGGAAAGAGTCGCGTCCAACACGACATTCCCCAAAATATCTCCCATTGCCACACTCTTGTGGCGGGAAAGTAATGCCTGCACGGAAAAAGTTAACTCGGGCAACGCGGCTCCGATTGAAATCAAAATTAATCCGGCTAAAATTTCCGGAAAACCAATCAAATCCGCGACCGCGACACCGGAAGAAACCACAAAATGAGAGGAACCAAAAATAATCGCGACCATGACAACAAACTGCACCAAATCCGGGAGAACTTCTTTCCATGAGGTATGCGTCTTAGCTTTATCGCGCAAGGGTTGATTGTAGAGCATCCACGCAAAATAAATCACGGAAGCGAGCACGAGCAAAAAACCATCTAAACGGGACAAGTTGCCATCCAACATGAGTCCTAATGGCAAGGCTAACGCAACCAAAAAGCCGGGCGTTGATACGGAATTATTTTGTTGCATGGGAATTTTTTTCCCGAGAATAGCCACAATTCCAATGACTAATGTCAGGTCCACAATATTGTTCCCCACCAGCGTGCCTATTCCTACATGGGGTACACCGCTGAGCGCGGAATTGATTCCCACGAAAAACTCAGGGAGAATAGACACGAGTCCCGCGACCAAAAATGAGGTCACAAACTCGGAGACGTGAATGAGTTTGGCGATGTTTACCACGTGCTTAACCGCGAGCGAGGCAGCTTTGATGAGGATAAGCGAAAACACCACAAATAGGGCTAATTGGACGGGAAGCGTGGATTCAATACCAATAACCTGTGTCACAGCAGCGGCGGGATACGACATCTTACGTAGTTTCCAAATCCCGCTTAAAAGGCTGCCGAAGGAAAACAACGTATGACACCATTTTTCTCCCCAGAAAAAGAGGATTTATCCGGGATTTGCCCCCATTTAGACGTGTGCGCGGGCTGCCCCCTCATGTTACTTCCGTACGCGCAACAATTGGATTCCAAAAAAAACGTGCTCCAAAACTTGCTCATGTATTTCGTGAAGGACTTTGACATTGTGCCCTCGCCTCAAACTATCTTCCACCGCAACCGCGCGGATTTTTGGTACGCTCAACGAGAACAACTTGGTTTCCGAAACAAAAACAATCGATTCGAGGGAATTTCTGTTACAAGTTGCCAACTCATTTCTCCACGTGCCCAAAAAACATATGTTTTCCTTGAAAACTATTTGAAAGAGAAAAAAATTCCATCGTATTCTGTACTTGAACATAAAGGATTTTTACGATACGTGACATTTCGTGAATCAAAAACAAATGGACAACTTATTGTGGCCATCAACACGTACACGAATACAAAAGAAGATGAAAAAATAATCGAAACACTCGCACGCGAACTTATTCAACACCAGCACGCAGATGGTTTGGTGTGGGTGCACAACCCCGCGCTCAATGATACAGTGCAAGGAGACATTTTCAAGACGTGGGGGGATTGTATCCTCACGGAAAAAATGTCCGACATTGTGTTGCAATACGATGCTAATTGTTTCTTTCAAACCAATCCCCGCTCCGCTGAAAACGCGCAAAAATACGTGGTGGGGTTGATTCACGCCCGCGACCCGGAAGCAACGGTATTAGACCTCTACTGCGGTGTGGGATTGTTTTCACTTCCCCTATCGTTGAAGGGACATTTTGTGAAAGGAATTGAATTAGCGAAGGATTCGATTACCTGGGCACGAAAGAATGCGCACAATCTTGGACTCGATGATGGGGTGTCATTCGAAGTCGGTGATGTTCCCACCAAACTCAAAGAAATGGAAAAAACTAATGAAAAATTTGAAACCATTCTGCTCGATCCACCTCGCAGCGGTCTTTCGAAGAAAATCTGGCGACGCATTTTGAGGCAAAATCCGAAACAGATTGTTTATGTTTCCTGCAATCCCGCCGCACTCAAACGTGATTTGGAGTGGTTGTCTGAATACGCCGAGTTTTACGTGGAAAATGCCCGCGCGTTTGATTTTTTCCCCCACTCTGAACACGTGGAAA
>CAZKAN010000077.1:0-4032 GCA_964550925.1 uncultured archaeon
ATGAATGTGATAACTCGTATTGGTGCAGCTGCGTTTGGTAATCCAATTCCCGCAGGCACAACACCAGGAACGGCTTACACTTGGGTACAATCTACCCTTGACAGTACTGCTGTTGCAGATGGTGCCCAAGGATTCACCGTAATAATTCCGTGCGGCCATACGGGTATGGGTGAAAGTACGTGGATCGACAAGGTATTGTTCACCACTAATACTTCTTGCACACCCGTTGGAAATGGAAGCAACTGTACCTAAAGTAGTCATTTTTTGGATTCGGGGATTTTTTCCCCGATCCTTCTATTTTTTTTTAGTTATTTTTTTCTCTTTTCTACGGCGCAATCCTATTCATGGTTCGTGGAAAACCAACCGTGTCGCGGATGTGCTCGAGTTTGAACAGCCAAGTTGTCAATCGTGACAAGCCAAGTCCTCCGCCCGTGTGAGGAACACTACCATATTTGCGCAAATCCACGTACCATTGGTAGTCTTTTTCTTTGAGTTTGGCTTCTTTCATGCGGGAAATAAGTTCATCGTATTTCCAGCAGCGTTCTCCCGAACCAATTATTTCACCGTATCCTTCCGGGGCGAGTACATCACAGCATAATACTGTTTCCGGTCGGCTGGGGTCCGGGCGATGATAGAATGGTTTCAATATTGTGGGGTAGTGATGCACCATGATGGGTACATCAAAATCTTTCGTAATTTCTCTTTCGTGTGTTTCTTGCAAGTCGTCTCCCCATTTTAGTTCGGGAAACTTTTTTTGAGCGACCTCAAACACTTCGTCGTATGTAAAGCGTTTGAATTTGTTTTTGATGACCTTTTCTAATTGTTCTGGTTTTCTCCCAAAATATTCCAATTGTGCAGGTGCATTCTCTAACACGTATTTGGCCACGTGCTTCACCATTCTTTCATTCCAGTCCATTAAATCGCTCAATCCTGAAAAAGCGGTTTCCCATTCCGCGTGCCAAAACTCTGTCAAGTGTCTTCGTGTGCGCGAGGGTTCGGCTCGAAATGATGGTGCGACAGTATATACTTTTTCCAATGCTGCTGCGTACACTTCTAAGTAGAATTGGGCGGTTCCAGTTAGTTGTACTTTTTTTCCAAAGTATTCTACTTCAAAAACCTCATTTGCCGATTCAACAGAACCCGTTACAAAAGTGGGGGCTTGCACTTCCAAATACCCGTCTTTTTTGCAAAAGTCATGGAAGGCTTCAAACACGGTTGCACTTGCACGCAACCCTTGCTGCATTTTTGTTGAACGTATCCACAAGTGTCGAACATCCAGCAAAAAGTCTTCACTCAAATCTTTTCCAATGGGAAACTCATCCCCGGAATGTAACACATTCACGTGAGTAACTTGGATTTCTTTTCCTCCGGGTGCTCGTTCGTCTGCTTTGATTGTTCCCTCTATTTCTACTGAACTTTCCACGAGTGCTTTGCGTGCGTGTTCGTAGGCTTTTTTGTCTCCAATGTTTTCGCTCGCGAGCACGGCTTGCATTTCTCCGCTTCCGTCGCGCATCAGCCAGATTAATGTGCCCTTAAAGTCTCTTTTTCGTTTGACCCATCCTTTGATGTGGGCCTTTTCCACGTGGTGTGTGAGTATTTCTCCAATCATTTTTCGTTCCATTTTGAATCACCGTTTTCGAGTAGTTTTAGGTTTATCGTTGTTAAAAAATGGGCCTCAGAGGGACCGTGGCGGAGCCCCTGTGAAGGATAAAATTAGGAACGATTGGAGTTGATGCGCACAAGTAGAACAGCCGCGGATTGGGCGTGCTTGAATCCGATTAAGGTACGCATCTGCACCATACTCGCTGAAAGGGTTTATAACATGGGGTCTGTACTTCAGCCATTCCTTCTCGCCCGCTGCCGCAGGCGCTTTCGTATTCTCCCCGCATACCTAATTCGATTGAGGAGGTTTTCGTATTGCCTATTATACGGGTGAGCAAATTCAACTAATTCGCCCCTCCTTTTGTGTTGTGAAAGTCGATGTTCGGATTGGCCCCCTTCCTCAATGTATTGCACGCGTGGAAAGACTTCTTTTACTTTTTCAGCCCATCGTCGTTCAAGTAAATCCGATATAGCATGATGGAAGGGTGTTTGTATTGAAAAAAATTGTTCACGAATGAGCTTGCCAGTTTTTCTTCCTGCCTCTCGTTGAATGTGAAAAAAAGGATAATATTCTCGTCCAAAAAACGTGTTGTGCTCCATTTCTCCGCTTGCGAATCCTAATACTTTTCCACACGAGAGGTCCAATTTTTTGATGGCAGCGCGAATTTCTTGGTTGGAGATAAAATCACGCGAGCGCTCGCGACTAATATCCACCACAAACTCGGCGCGCAACGTTTCGAAAGCGGGGTCTGATTCAAATCGGATGCGGATTCCCCATCGCTGAGGAGTGGTTGTTGGGTTATTCACGCGTGAAACAATGTGTTGTGCAATATATTCCAGCGCGTTCAGGGCGTCAATCGTTCCGGGTCCCTAGGCAATAGTATGGCTTCTCGTACGTTTTCTAAGTTGAGCATGCGCTGCACAATTCGATCCAAACCCAATCCCACTCCACCGTGCGGGGGGGCTCCATACCTAAAGATATCACGATAAAACGTCATTTTGGTGAAGTCAATTCCTTTTTCGGCGCACTGTGCTTCCAATACCGCAAGACGGTGTTCGCGCTGTGCTCCCGTTCCAATCTCCACTCCCTTGTACACTAAGTCAAACGATTTGGTGACCTTCTTGTCGGCGTCCGGCCTCATGTGATAGAATGGTCTTTTTTTCCAGGGGTAATCAAGCATGAACACGAAGTGCGTGTTATACGTTGTGCGGATGTATTCTCCAATCATTTTTTCTCCTTCCGCATCCAAGTCATCGTCTTCGGGAATCGTTTTTCCTTTTGCCGCCAAAATCTTTCGGGCTTCGTGCAAGGATAATTTGGGTATTTCATGCGGCACTAAAATTTCAACGCCCAGTTTTTCTAATTCGGGAGCGCATTCGGTTTTGACGGCGCTCAGCAAAAAGTGGAAATATTTTTCTAACACTTTCATCACGTCATATTCACTTTCAATGAATCCCATTTCAATGTCTATTCCCGTGAATTCAGTTAAATGTCGCGTCGTGTGAGACTTTTCCGCTCGAAAGATGGGTTCAATCGTGTATACTTTTTCCAATCCTGATACGACAAACATTTGTTTGTAGATTTGCGGACTCTGCGCTAATGATGCTGTTTTTCCAAAGTAGGGGAGTTTGAATTCTTCCGCTCCACTTTCCACGCCGGCTGCCGTTAATTTAGGTGTTTGTATCGAGATGAATCCTTCTTTTTCAAAGAATTCGACTGTTTTGGCGAATACTTTGCTGCGTATTGTGAAAATGCTCCGGACTTTTTCTCGGCGCACATCCAAGAAGCGGTAATCGATGCGCTTGTCCAATCCTGTCGTGGTTTCGGGCAATAAGTCAATGGGCAATGGTTGTTCGGATTCATTCAACACCGTAATGGTTTGCGCTTCCACTTCAATTTCTCCCGTGGGCATTTCCGCGCGGACTTGATTGCTTGGGCGTGCGTTGACTTTTCCTTGAATGCGCACCACGGACTCGGGTTTGAGCATGGCCTTGTTACTCGTTGTGAGTTCCTTGTTTACAAATACTTGCGTAATTCCACTGCGATCGCGCAGTAAGATGAATGATATTTTTCCGGTTTCGCGGTAGGTGTCCACCCACCCTTCTAGCGTTACAATATGCCCTGCGTGGGTTTTTCTCAATTCTCCACACGTGTGCGTGCGTATCATAGGCATGAGAATGGCCGGAAACCTATTTTAAGGCATCTCTGCGGGCGGGTTTTAAACTTGGTAATCGTTGAGCGTGTATGCCTGGACGTCGTTCCCCTCGTTCGTCTAACCCCTCTCTTTCGCGGGAGGCGCGTGCGTTATCGGTTGAGCGTGTTCTCGCGCGTCATGATACTAGAGGTAAGCGTCGCGCGTTAGCGGTGAGGGATATTTTTCGTCGCGGGGGTGTGGATGCTCATGCGTACCGTTCCATTATTCAGAATGA
>CAZKAN010000078.1:0-4011 GCA_964550925.1 uncultured archaeon
CCCGCGCATAAAGAGATTTTGTTCGTTCCATGCATGATTTGTTTCAGATTGGTGACTTTGTGCGAGCCAAAGTTTCCAACGTTACCCCGTACTCGGTCGAATTAATGACGGCTGACAAGGGTTTAGGAAAAGTTTTGTCGCGCGAACACGTTGTGCGTGATGAAAGTGTGGATGGAGAAGTTTTTCCACAATCAACTAACACGGAGCAGGAGTGATAACGCATGGAGATACAATTTTTGAAGAAAGGAGCTAATCATGTCGAGTTCAAACTCTTGGGAGAAACCCACACGTTTGCCAACTTGTTGAAGTCTCACTTAGTGGACGACGCCAACGTGGAATTTGTCGCGTACAAGCTTGAACACCCCTTGGATAAGGATGCGTTGTTCGTTCTCAAGACCAAAGGTAAGCCTGCCAAAACCGTTTTAGTCGAAGCCGCTAAGCGCGTGCAAGAAGACGTGAAAGAGTTGCAGAGCGCATTGGACAAGGCATTGAAGTAGTCAACGCCTTTTCCTTTTCCCATTCCTTTTTAATGGCGTTTTGGTTTCACTTCCTCCATGCCACTCCCTTCGCGCGTGAAAAAAAGTACTCATTCTCAAACGTCCAATTCTACTTTTCTACCCAAGCGTTCACTCCTCGAAAAACTTGATCCATTTACGTATGTGGATGATTATGTTCTTCCTAAAGTTAATCCCAAGAATAATGAAATCATTAATTGGGTTGTTTACTTGGTTTTTTCATTTATTTTCGCGTACACATTGTACACGGCATTCGGTTTAATCCTCAATACGCCTTCTCCCTTAGTCATTGTTGTTTCGGGCAGCATGCTTCCAACTCTTTCACGCGGCGACGTGGTTATTTTGCAGGGCGTGGACGGGCTACACGTGAGTGCTCCCGAGGTTGTATTAGATGGCGTGGACGTGGGTCACACTTCCTTATCTAAACTCGCCACGTACACTCCTGATGGTCAAGGTGGTTGGAATATTACATTCAACCAGACGGGTGAAACCATTAATGTTCCTAAGAAAGGAGAGAGTGACATTGTGGTATACAATTCCGCGTTCAAGAATTTGGAAATTATTCATCGGGCAGTAGTAAAGATTCGTTCCAATGGCGAGTATTTCGTTCTAACGAAAGGAGACAATAATCCTTCCTTGGACCAGGATTGTGGGTCCGTGGATGAAATACTCGTTCCGGGCACGTTCACGCCCCAAATTGTCACTACAAAATCGTGCCCTTCTCCCTATCCGGTTTCCCTGTCTTCCGTTCGAGGAAAGGCATTGGTTTGGCTCCCCTGGGTTGGGTATGTTAAACTCATTCTCGTTGATTCGTGGCAAAACGTCCGAGTTTAGCGTAGTTTTATATCTCTCGGGGGCGTATTTCACTAACAAAGTAGGTTGGTTTAGAGTATAGGGGTTGGGAATTATGATGCATATCGTTTTGGAACGCGCCGATGTATTGAAGCGCAGCGTGGATGCCATTGCTGTGTTGATTGATGAAGCCGAGTTTGAGATTAGCGAAAAGGGCATGTCCCTCAAGGCCACGGACCCGAGTCAAATTTCCATGGTTGATTTTGATTTAGAAAAGAAAGCCTTCAAAAAATTCCACGTGGACGGCGTTGTACGTTTAGGAATGGATTTGGAATACTTGAACCAGGTCATGTCACGCTCTAAAGCGGGGGATGAAGTCGAGCTTAAACTCGATGATGATTCGTCCAAGTTGAGCGTCACCTTCCGCGGATCGAGTACGCGTACGTTTTCCGTTCCCCTCATTGATATTTCTGCGGGAGAATTGCCCAACCCCAAGATTGAGTTTGATGCGACCGTGAAAATCAAAGCCAATTTGTTGCAGGACGCGTTGAAAGATGCCTCCCTCCTCTCCACCCATCTTACTCTTGGGGCGAAATCCGATTTGTTTTATGTGAAAGCCGTTTCCTCCAAGGGAGAATTGTTTAATGAGACTGCGAAAGGCAGCGAGTCCCTTCCTGATTTGAGCGTGAAGAAGGATTGTTCCTCCATGTTCCCCCTGGATTATTTGAGTGACATGCTCAAAGCCGCGGCCTCTGACACGGATGTTACCGTCAAAATCAAAGAAAACGCTCCCGTGGAATTGAACTATCACATCGGCGACGCTCGTTTACGTTATTTCTTAGCGCCGCGGATTGAGTCAGCGTAATGACTTGGTTCGCGTCCGCACCCACGCGATTCCAACCACGAGTCCCGCAACTAAGTCAACGATTAAGTCTTGCATCGTGTTCACGAGCCCGTGTTGAAAGTCCGTGCCGCGTAAATAATCGCTTGCAAATTCTCCAATTTCCCATAACCCTCCCAACCCGAGCGAAAACAAAGTCATTGCCATAATTATGATGATGGCCGGCGCTTCCGCCAACACCACGCCGTAGGCGCGCTGCATCAGTATGAGTGCGGAAACCGCGAGGAACAAACTCGTTGTGTAGTGCGTAGCAATGTCCCATCCTGGAACCACGTGATAAAAGTCTAATACGAGTCCAAAAAAATTATTGAAAACAATCAGTAATGCAAACAGCACATCCAAGTATTCGCCTGTTTTTCCAAAATAATGTTTGCAAATATAGTATACGAGTCCGCTCGCGGCAAAACTCATCAATAGTATTCCCGCGTACACGAGTTTGAATTGTATGAGAAAATAGAGCATTCCTCCCGCTAGGAGTAATCGCAGTCCCCACGCGAGAATGTGTCCATTTCCCATTTTAGCCATGTTTGAGTCTGTTGAGCGGAGTTATTTCTTTAAACATCATGGACGTATTTAACGTAGGATGATAGAAACACAAGACGTAACGAGCTTCAAGCGGGCCATTGATGCCATTTCTTCGTTTATTTCTGAGGGAAACTTCCGTTTTAGTGAAAAGGGTATTAGTCTGCGTGCCGTGGACCCTTCACAAATTGTCTTGGTGGATTGTTTTATTGAAAAGAATGCGTTTACCGCGTATGAATTAGAGCCCACGTTTGTGGGTGTTGACGTGGTGGAATTTTCGCGCATGCTTGCACGTTCACTTCCGAATGATAAATTACTATTAGACGTTGGAGAAAGTGAGATTCATTTGAGTTTAGAAGGAGAATTTTCGCGCACGTTTCATTTGCCATTGATTGATGTTTCGGAGAACGAAAAAGAACTCAAGCTTCCCGCGCAGCAGTTTGATGCTAAAGTCGAAGTGAATGCGCGTTTGTTAAAAGAAGCGTTAAAGGATGCGTTGATCTTTGGTTCGAGTGTCACTGTCAAAGTGAAGGATGGAAAGTTTGCCTTGGAAGCCAAGGGCTCCCCCGGCGTGTTGAAAACGGTTTCTAAACAATCTCACTTAATCACCGTGCACACGAACACGAATGTGACAAGCAAGTATTCGTTGAATTTCCTCTCGAATGTAATTAAAGAAGCAGATAATGATTCCACCGTCTTGCTCGAGTTCAAGTCCGATGCTCCCATGAGAATAACATATCCTATTGGCAAGGCTAAATTGCAATATTATTTGGCCCACATGATTTTGTAGTTTTCTTTCTCTTCATTCTTTTTGGTTGTTTTCTTCCCGTACGTTTTAATGTCCGTGCATGCGTTAGTAGGTATGGTCCCCCTCCCCCAGTTGCAGTTTGCGCGGAAATACCCCTATACCTCCGTCGCGAAAAGCGTGGTGAAGCAGCTCGTGCCTGATCTTTCTTCTATTGATTCGTCTGCGATGGAAACCACTCTTTCGTGCGTGGATGCGTGCGCGGCCTCCTCTCCTAAAATACGGAGAAAGTTTGTTGAGAGTCATTTTTCCAAACGCGAACTATCGTATGCGGAGTTTTTGCAGAATGATGTGATTGCATTTCCCTTAACGAAGATTGTTCTCTCTCAATTAGCCCACCCCACGCTACACGAGCGTTTTGCTCAGTTGATGGGCGATTTGACGTTTGAGTATGTGAATGCGGAGAAGGATAAGATTTCAACCTACATGGATTTGTTGCGCGAGTTAAATGTGACGGCACAATTTTCGATGGAAGA
>CAZKAN010000079.1:0-4003 GCA_964550925.1 uncultured archaeon
TTGGCTTCGATTTGGGCTTCTTTTTATAAACTCCTCCACGCTCAACATAGTAGAACTTAGCATTTAGTAGTGTTTTTTCGTTCTGTTTTGACCCGGTCGGGGTCCGCATTAAAGGGTGCACGCCTGTGCCCGGAACGTACGAAAAATCCTCGATGCAGGATTGTGAAAAAAATATGAGTAACTATACGTTAACCGTCCATGGGGCGGGTAAAGAAATTGGCCGTTCAAGCTTTGTTTTGAACGCGGAGAATGAGAACATTTTGATGGACTACGGTGTAAAATTCACGCCGGAAGAAACCGCTTATCCTGTTCCCATTACTAAGAAACTAGACGCGGCTATTTTGTCGCACGCTCACTTTGACCATTCAGGTTTTGTTCCCCACTTGTATGTGGATAACCCCACGCACTTGTTTACAACTAAACCCACGCTCGAATTGAGTAAAATGTTGTGGGCGGATTCCCTAAAAATCGCCGCGCAAGAAGGAGAAACCCCTGCATATTCCAAAGCACACATTGCGGCTGCGGAAACCAATGCGGTGGGAATGAACTATCGCAAGCCCGTGGACATCACTCCAAACGCGCGATTAGAATTTTTTGATGCGGGTCACATTTTAGGCAGTGCCTTGAGTAAAATCTCCATCAAGAACAAAACGTTTGTGTACACGGGAGACTTCATGCTTCCCCCGATTCGTTTGCATAACGGAGCGGACGTGAAAAGTATTGGTAAAGTGGATTATTTGATGATGGAATCCACGTATGGAAACCGTATGCACCCGGATCGTGAAAAAGTTATTCATGATTTTATGGCTAAAATTCGTGAAACCCTCGATCGGGGAGGCCACGTCGTCATTGCGGCGTTTGCCATTGGAAGAAGTCAAGAAATTTTGGACATCTTGTTCGAGTATGGTGTTGACGCCCCCGTGTTTGTGGATGGAATGTCCCGCAAAGCCACGGAAATTTATCACCAATTTCCGCAATACAACTCTAAACCCAAAGTGGTTCAACGCATGTTGGAACAATTGAACTTTGTCGTGCACCCCGGCATACGCAAGCAGACACTCAAACAGCCGAGTGTCATTGTTACCACGGCCGGAATGCTGGAAGGCGGTCCCGTCATGTTTTACTTGGACAAGTTGCACGCCGACGAACGCAATAGTTTGCTTCTCACCGGTTATCAAGTCGAAGGAACGAAGGGTCGTGTTCTCTTGGAAACGGGTAAAATTGAATTAGAATCCGGGTTAGTCGAACCCAAGATGGAGATTCAGCGCTTTGATTTCTCCGCTCACTCAGGAAAGGATCATTTGATGAAGACGATTGAGATTCTTTCTCCCGAACACTTAGTGTTGATTCACGGAGACGAAAAAATCTCAGGAACGTTCACCGAAGAGCTGCGCGGCATGGGTTTCCATGTGAGCAACCCGGGAGTGGGGGATACCGTGAAGTTATAATTCACGGTTTTCTCTTGCACGAGTTGAGCGTATGTCCTCTCGCTACTCTTCCATTTCTCCCTGTCCCAATTGCGGTGCCAGTGACAAGCCCTACATTGGTTTGTTTTGTCGGGATTGCTATATGAAGGATCACCCTTCCTTAGTTAAAATTCCTTCAAAATTGGAATTGGAAAAATGTAAGCGCTGCGGAAAGTTACGAATAAATGGCGTGTGGAGAGAGTGGGATGACCTCGTTGTGAGTAAATGGGTTCACGACAAAGTGAATGCCAAATCTATGAATGATGTTACCACGCAAGTGTATCTGACGCCTCATCCTAAAGAAGAAAAAGAATTTCGCGTAAAAATTGTGGTGAGTGGGGAAGTCGAACACTCGCGCGTAGAGTTTGTGTTGCATTCGACGTTGTTCATTCGTTCTAATATTTGCAATGATGACATGCTCATTACCTCAGATTATTACGAGGGCATTGTTCAAGTTAGAATGAGTGAAAAGACTCCGGAGAAAATTCGTAAAGTGCAAGATGAAATTGTTGCTACTCTCAACCCGTTGCAAAAATTGGATTCTAAAGCCGTGGTGGTAAACTGGGTGGGTCAAGAGTTTGGTATTGACGCGTGGATTGTTTCCAAGAAGGCCGCCAAAGCCGTTGCTGTGGCCGTGTCGCGTTTGCACCAGGGAACTATGTCCGTTTCCGGAAAACTAATCGGGTTGGACGTTCACACGAGCAAAACAAAAAATAGGCTTACTTTTTTAGTGCGTATTCCGTGAATTTTTCACGCTCGCGTTAGGATTCATTTCCTTTCAGTGTTGAAATAATTTTTTCCACGCTGGCCATCGTTACAATGAGTGGTATTTTTTCGTTCTCAGCAATTTTTCGTGCCACCGGATCTACTTTTTGGCAGCCGTGTAACACAACCACGCTCGGTCGTAATTCCGTGGCAAATCGTCCTACTTTCACTGCAATCAAGGGTGAGCGACCATTCTCCACTTGCGTAAAAATGAGTGCTCGTTCGGGTGTTTTACCATACATTTGCAAGTATTCGTGCACGGGCACATCGAGAATAACTTTCAGCGAGTCAATAATCGTGTATCCATACAAGGTTAATTCTTTCAATCGTAATGGATTAGCAATGCATTCTCCTTCTATTTTTTCCATGAATTCTTTTCCATTCATTCCGGAGTGGAATTCGTGAATGTCAAATACTTTTTCGATGGGCCCTTCCTGTCGAGAGAGCTGCGTGGCGACTTTTCCTCCGCGGTTTTTGTCCACTTCAATGAGCGCATCCACTAATCGATTAATCACGGCGATTCCCGGACTTTTACGTCTTCCCCCTTCGTAATCGGAAATCGTGGAAGAAGAAACGTGCAAGTGTTCCGCGAGCTCGGTTTGAGATATTCCAAAAATTTCTCTCCATTTTTTCATCGAGCCGCCCGGGTCTTTGCTGAGCGTTATTTCGCCGGCTATCGTAACTTTGAGCTGGTCCATACGTTAAACGTCGGTAAACGTCTATATAAATCTACGGCAAAAAGCGTTATGCTCATTTGCTCTTGACGAAAACCTTTCCTTGGGGGGCGCGGCATTGCTCGGGATAACTCTCCATGACCGGGTATCCGGCAGCCACACAGTCATCAAATGTGCGAATGTCATTTACTCCCGGAATGATTTGCACCACGACTTGTCCGCTGGGCCAAACACACTTGGGAGGGTATGTTTTGAGCATGGGATTTCCTTGCGCGATGCATTCATCGTAAGGGGTTGAATACGTGGTCGTGACACTCGTGGGGATGAAGAATAACACCGCGAGGATGGCGAGGAGGATAATGGCCCCAATCCCTGCTGCGAGAAGCTTGAGGAACGTGATTCCCACGGGTTCTTTTTCAACAAGTGGTTTTTCGGGATGTTTTTTGGTCTTTATGGCCATAACGTGTTGAGCATATTTTTCCTTATAATGTGTTTGGTTTCGGCAGGTTTTTTCCGCGGGGATTAAATGGTCCATTTTTCTTTTGCAACCATGCCTGCTTCCAAAAAAATGACCATGAATGAAAACGAGTGGAAAAAACGGTTGACCCAGGAACAATACCGTGTGTTGCGTGAAAAAGGAACGGAAATTCCATTCACGGGAAAGTTTGTTCACACGAAGGATAAGGGTATGTATGCGTGTGCGGCGTGCGGGGCTACATTATTTTCTTCCGATGCCAAGTTTGACTCTGGGACAGGTTGGCCGAGTTTTGACGAACCCGCGAATGTGAAGAACATTGAGCTCGTGGAAGATAATTCTCATTTCATGAAGCGCGTGGAAGTGAAATGTAAAACGTGCGGCTCTCATTTAGGACACGTGTTTGATGATGGCCCCACCAAAACACGGAAACGATATTGCATCAATAGTTGTGCGTTGGATTTGAAGAAATAGGTAATTTTGGAGAAAGCCTCCGACGGGAGTTGAACCCGCGACCTCCAGTTTACGAAACTGGCGCTCTGCCACTGAGCTACGGAGGCGTATTTTGGCTTATTCTATAGCAAAACACATCGCGAATGCTTTAAAACTGCGCGGTGACTCGT
>CAZKAN010000080.1:0-3997 GCA_964550925.1 uncultured archaeon
TTAATCCGAAAAATGACGTAGGATTATATGGTGTTGTATTCTTTTTTCCCGCATGCGTGTCAAAACAATAGGAATTATTTTCTTGGTTTTCAGTGCGTTTGTCGTTGGAATTCTTTCTTCTAATTTGAACGGCGTCTCTTCCACTACTCGCGTAACCCCGGCAGCATTTTCCCAAGCCGACGTTGCATTCTGCCCCTCTCCGGAGTGCACAACGCTGCCCATTTCCGCATTGGATAGTGCTCAAACACGCGTGTGGGTGGCCATGTATTCATTCACGAATGAGGATTTTGCAGATGCACTCATTCGGGCACATGCGCGGGGAGTGGACGTTAAAGTTATCGTGGAAAAACAGCAGGCGGGTTCGCAGTATTCTCAACATGGTGCGTTGGCGGCTGCTGGTATTGCGGTGCGCATTGATTCAAACCCTAATTACATGCATCACAAGTTTGCAGTTATTGATGCAAACACATTAGTCAATGGTTCCATGAATTGGACGGGAAATGGGGTGAGTGAAAATAATGAAAACGTGAGCGTGATTCATTCGGGTGAATTAAACACGTCATTTTCGAATGAGTTTCAAAAGATTTGGGATGAGAGTGACGCGTTTTCCTTGCCCTAGTCTTTTCCCGTTCTCTTTTTGAGTTCTTTTTCCACGGCTTGCGCGATAAAATATCCTTGGGCTTTTCCGCGCAATGCCTGCATGGCTAATCCCATGAATGCTTGTTGAGAGTTCATGCCTTTGGCGATGATTAAGTGTTGGTTTTTGTCCATGATTTGACGCACAACTCGTTCAACTTCCCCTTCGTCCACGTTTTCCATTTTCATGTGTGATAAAATAGTTTCGAGTTTTTCGTGGGGTCTATCGCTCCATTCTTTTAACACGTCACCCATTTTTTCGCGTAATATTTTTTTGTTTTTTTCCGCGGAGAGTAATTCTTCTAATTGTTTTTCCGTGAGTTTGTTCACGTGGGGTTTTTCTTTGTGAACATTGGAGAGCGTGCTCAGTAATAGTGTTGCGGCGGTCGTGGGGTCGTATCCTTGTCGGAGTAATCGTTCAAAGAATCGTGCCTTGTTATCGAGTTTCATTTCTTCTGCCAGTTTTTCGGATAATCCTTTTTGGATGTAATTCTTTTTTCGTTCACTCGCCCACGCGGGAAGGTTTTGCGATAATTCGTGGAGTGTTTTTTCGGATACGAGAATATCATCCGTGTCTGTCTCCGGGTACATGCGTGCCGCTCCGGGCAGTGGTCGAGAGTACTCGGAATTGCCTCCCTCTACTGCGTTGCGCGTTTCTTCGGGCACTCCTTCTAGTAATTGCGCGACGCGGTGCTTGATGACCGTGATGGCGTGCGTGCACTTGTTTTCTTCTCCTATCACGAGTGCGAATGAATCATTTTGTTGACAGTGCAGGGTTTCACGCAGGGTAGTTATTTCACTCGCTGTGAATCCGTATTTGTCTAATGCTTCATCCCCGTGCAACAAGCCTTGCAGCCCCGCGCGGGCTTTCACATATGAAGAGATTTCGCTCCCCACCCTTCTTCCGGGTTGGACTTCTTTTCCCATGCGTGTGTGCATGTGGGGCAACCTCACTGCGTGAATGGATTGTTTTTTTTGCAACGCTGAAATAATCATTTTGGCAGTGGATGAAGTGAAGAGTGTTGTTACATCTACTCCGGCTTGGCTGTTAATTATTTCATGTGACAGTCCTTCTTTCAATAATGTTTCTTTCAATTGTATGAGGGTATTTTGTCGCTGCATTTCACGTTTAACATATTCGTCAATGAGTTCCAATTCTTGGACTCCTTTTAATTCCACCCGTGCTCCATTTGGAACGGAAATATTGATGTCTTGTCGAATGCTGCCGAGTCCTCGTTTGACTTTTCCGGTTATTCGCATGAGTTCTCCTATTTTGAGAGCGGCTTGTTTTGCGTGTTCGGGCGTGTGAATGTCTGGCATGGTGGCGAGTTCAATGAGGGGGAAACCTAATCGGTCCAAACGATACGTGACTTCGTGGTCTTTTCGTTCCATGGGTCGTGCCGAGTCTTCTTCGACTGCGATTCCTTGCACTCGTATGAGTGTGTTGTCGTCCAACGTCACGCTTCCCCCGAATGACACTTGCGTGGTGCGCTGGAATCCTGACGTGTTGCTTCCGTCCACGACGGTTTTTCGCATGACGATGAGGGAATCCACAATCGTTGCGCGGCACAAGAGGGCGACTTCCAATGCGACGTTCAACGCATCCGTGTCCATTTCGTGCGGGGGTTCTTCGTCCGTTTCCACGAGTGATGTGTTTTCGTGATGTCCTTGGTAAATGAATGTTTGGTTTTTGTGCATCGCCTCAAGTGCGGCCGCGTCCACTTTTCCCGTGTCGCTCGCCACTGCGTGCAATTTTCGCGTGAATGTAAAATCGGGCGTATCCTCCCTCAACGTGGTGGGTGCTCGTGAGAATAATTTTCCCGTGTCTAATTGCTGGTGGATTTCCAACCCGCACGTCACAGGGTGTTTAGTAAAATCGCTCATATTCGGCCAACCTGCACTGGTTGAGCGTGATGGAAAATTTAAACCAATGGTTAATTTCGCGTCGTTTAACCACTATCGATGGTGGAATATTCCATTGATGAGTCTTTTTGGATCGGGGAGGGGGAATGATTTGAAACCCAAGAGTGATTCTCCCACGATGACGCCTAATAGGATAATGATTCCCGTGAAGAGGAATAGGGTCGGGATGCTCGTGACTTGGACGATGACTCCCCCAATGAGGAATGCGACGAATGCTCCCACTTTGATGACGGCGACTTGACTTCCTAAGTAGGTTCCTTCTTTCTTTTCTTTTTGAGCAATTCCTGACAACAGGGAGAGGCCGCTGATTCCTAGCAAACTCGTTCCTATTCCAAAAAGAAGGGATGAGACGAGTATCCAGTCGAATGTTCGGATTTGAGAAAACATCATGAGCGACAACCCCGAGAGGGTGGATCCCAACAGTATTGTTTTTTGCGACCCCCACGTGTCGGAGAGTTTTCCTCCCCAGAATTGGAAGAGCATAGGTAGTTCACGTACAAAAATAACCATTCCTACTTGGGCAAGTGAAAAACCCAAGTCTCGCGTCAAAAATAATGGGATGAAAACGAATAACACGGGCATGCTAAACTGATGCGCTCCTTCCACAATGGACAATCCTTTCAAGGGGGGGATTTTCAAGAACTCGCGAATAGCGGGGAGCGGGTTATACGTTAGTTTTTCAAACGGGGGTTTGGGATGGACATTATGCTTCTCAAAATAATACCACCCACCCAACACAACCAGCAAAACAACCGAACCATAGAATGGGGCCGTCAACCCAAACGTGGCCGCAATCACACTCCCTACGAGGGGTCCGAAAACATGTCCGAGTTTTCCAACGGATAAACTTTTTCCCACTTGTTCGCCGTCATTTGTTTTCTTTTGTCCTGCGACAATGTCTTCCATTTTAGCAATCGCCACAAAAATAACACATGCATATGCGACTGCTTCCAGTATGCGTGTGATGAAAACAATCATTGGATGCGTATTCAGAGCGTAGGATAACATCACGAGTATTTCCAAAATGATTCCGCCCAAAATGAGGGGTCGTCTTCCCCACTTGTCACTCACTCCCCCCACGAGGGGTGCGACGAAAATCATCGTCAATGAGAACGAGGAAAGAATAATCGTCATCCACGCGGGAGAGTAACCCTTTTCGGTCAAATACACCGAGAAAATGGGGTCGGACATCACTGCGGCAAACGCGAATAATGCATACACGAGCGTAATGCGTTTGAAGGGTTCCATGCCCACGCTGAAGAAAGCCTCTTTTTTAAGGGTTCTTGGGCAAAACGTAGTAATACCCAGCAGTGGTGCAGAGGTTGATGCAGGGGTGCCGCGAAGCGGTACCCGTACGCATTTTGATCAAACTTTTGCGCTAGCAAAAGTTTGGGGGGATCGTCTAGTCTGGTAGGATTGCACCTTCGGGAGGTGCAGG
>CAZKAN010000081.1:0-3952 GCA_964550925.1 uncultured archaeon
TCACAACTTGGGAAAAAAGCCCCTTGCTCCGCGTGCCGCTCCAGTTCTCGGAGATGGTTCTCTTACTCCCAAAGTTTCATCAGTCGCGACGGAAATTCCTCCCGCTACGGCATCGGAGAATGTGGATGATTTAGTCGCCAAAATTAATGCGCTTCGTTCCACGTCCGGAAACACGGGTTTTGTTCCCCCTTCGTCATCGTACAATCCCTCGTCTGGCATTCCCGCAACGTCGCAACCGGCGCGCATGGAGAGTCGTATTGAAACGAGTTCGGTTTCCACTCCTGAGTTTGTTCCCACGTATGGCAAGGATGGTTTGGCTCCTTCCGCTGCGTACTCATCATTATCTAATTCATCTCCCCCCGCTTCGTCAACGGCTTCGTTTGCTACTTTTTCATCAGCCCCTTCATTTCCCTCTCCTGCGTCCATGAACGCGTCTAAAGTCGTTCAGCAGTTGCAGAGTTTATCGAAAGAAAAAGTGGATTCGTATGAGCAATTGATGCAAGAGCGTCCTAAAACGCTCATGGAAGAATATGGGGATACGAAAATTTATCGCGTGCAAGGGGAAGCGTTGTTGTATTACACCGTTCCCGTGGCCCGTCCCACGGTGAGTGAGCGTGCGATTATTAATACGTTGAAAGAGGCCGCGACGCGGTTGATTAGTATTACTCCCTACAAGATTCGCGATCCCTAGCAAAAGAGAAATGTGTACGCTCAACAAGTGTTGGAGATTTTGCGCGCTTCTCCTGAGTTGAAAGTTCCTTCATCCAAGTTTGATTTTTACGCGCAGGCCGTGGTATCGGAAATGGTCGGGTATGGGTTAATTGACGCGTTGATTAAGGATGATAAGTTGGAAGAAATCATGATTATTGGTCCAAATGTTCCCGTGTACGTTTTCCACCGCAAATATGATATGATGACCACGAACGTGGAGTTTACGAACGATAATGAGATACAGGATTTGGTGAATCGTATCGCGCGTGAAGTCGGTCGACGCGTGGATATTTCGTCTCCCTTGCTGGATGCTCGTTTGCCCGACGGTTCACGTGTCAATGCGACCATTCCTCCTGCTTCTGTTTCGGGTTCTACTCTTACGATTCGTAAGTTTCGTTCCGACCCGTATTCGATTGTGGATTTGATTCACTACAAAACGGTTTCGCTTGAACTTGCGGCCTTTCTCTGGTTGTGCGTCGATGGGCTAGGTACGCAGCCCGCGAACATTTTGATTTCCGGTGGAACGAGTTCGGGAAAAACTACCTTGTTGAACGTGTTGTGTTCCTTCATTCCCTCCAACGAGCGTGTGATTTCCATTGAAGACACGTCTGAGCTTTCTCTTCCCTTGCGCCACTGGATTCGTTTGGAAGGACGTCCTCCCGGGTTGGAAGGAAAGGGAGAAATAACGCTTGACATTCTGACCAAGAATAGTTTGCGTATGCGTCCCGACAGAATCATTGTGGGTGAAGTTCGTCATGATGAAGCATTTTCCTTGTTTACGGCCATGAACACGGGTCACGATGGTTCGGCGGGAACGATTCACGCGAACTCGGCGATTGAAACACTTGTACGTGTGACAAGTCCCCCAATGAGTGTGCCTGAAGTCATGCTCTCGGGGCTGAATTTTGTTATTGTGGAGAATTTGTTCCATTCTTCTCAACGCGGGACATTTCGTCGAGTGATGGAAGTGGCTGAAGTGTACAACGTGTTGGAGGGCAAACCCAAAACGTCTACCGTTTTCGAGTGGGATCCCGTGACTGATATTACGACGCGCACGCCCAACCCGGTGCGTTATTTGGATCGTTTGTCCCAGCTCACGGGTAAAACCCACGCGGAGATTTCAGCGGAATTAAAAAGACGCGAGCGCTTTTTGCAGGGATTAGTTGACCGGAATGTGCGCGACATGAAGACGGTTTCTCAACTCTCTCGAGAGTTTTTGGAGGGCTCCTAATGCCGGGGGATGATTTTACAGGTATTCGTTCCCGCATCGAGGAGAAAAAAAGAAAGTTTGGTTCAGGGGGAGAGGAAAATACGCCGGTTGATTTTTCTGACCGTGAAATTGATTCGATTGTGGATCGAATGAAAAGTAAATATCGTTCGGAAGGATTGGAGTTTAATGAAGTGGAAGGAAAATTGGGCGAGTTGAAAGGAATTATTTCGGGTTCCGCGCAGCAAGGTGTTCAAGTTCAAGGCGTTGAAGCGTTGCGTGATGGAAAATCTCCCTATGCTCGCGTCTTAGGTCACTTATATTTTTCCTTGCATGGTTTGTTTGAGCGCATTGGCGCGTTTATTGAATCGCTTCCCCAAACGAAGACACTGAATTATTTTTTGTATTCTGCGAACATGCCTTACTCTCCTAAGCAATGGATTGCCATGGTTTCCGTCGTGTCAATTTTAGTCTTAATTGCCGCGTTTTCTTTGGGAGAATTATTTTTCCTTTTCTTGCGTTATATTGCTCAACAACGTCAATTGGAACTTTCTCCCCTCGTGGTTGCGTTGTCGTATATTATTCCCATTTTCGGGGCGTTTTTTCTCATGTTGTTGTCCATTCTCGTGGGTTTCCTCATTCCTCAATCGAATGCTCAAAAACGCGGGGATGAGTGCTCCACGGAACTTCCTTTTGCACTGCGTCATATGGCTACCGAGTTGCGCGCGGGAATCGGATTATACAAGACGCTTCAAACGATTGCTAAAGCTGATTATGGTGTTTTGTCTCAAGAGTTTTCTCGCACGATTGGGGAGATTGAAGAAGGCACGGACACCAGGGACGCGTTGCGTCATTTTGCGGCGCGCACGCAATCTAAGCCTCTTTCCAATGCGTTGCGTCACATCATGCGCGCCCTGAGAACGGGTGGAAATTTGTCGGAGATTATGGGCACGATTGCTGGTGATGTGAGTTTTGATCTCCGTATGCGTGTGCGTGATTATTCAGAGAAGTTAAATTTTTTCGGAGTTATTTTTATTTTTGCTGGAATTGTCATGCCTGTGTTTGTAGGCGTGATGGCTGCGATTGTGAATGGGGGTCTTCCGCTCGGAATTACTATTCCGCTTTCTCCTCCCATCGTGTTGATTTTCTTTTTCCTGGTCATGCCATCATTGTTAGGAGGACTGGCGTATTATTTGTATATTAGCCAACCCCGAGTGTAACGTTATGAGTATCACTGAAACCAAAACCCCGCTGGAAAAGTATGCGTATTACATGTTGCAGGCTAAGCTGGATGTTCCTCCCTTGTTGTGGATTGCCGGTTCATTCGTCGCCGCTCTTGCGGTTGGTTTGCTCGTGTTTGCCGGCCTATTTGTTGTGAAGATTAGTGAGCCCTTGCTGGGTGTCTTGGCTTTCTTCATTGTGTTGGACGTCATGATTGGTTACCCCTACATGAAAGGCCGTTCCCGTATTGAGGCGATTGAGGAAGCGTTGCCGGACGCGCTGAAACAAATCGCGGACACGTTGAAAACGGGTTCCACATACGAGTATGCGTTGCGCGAGGTTGCTTCGTCGCAATATGGTCCTTTGTCGGATGAAATGAAAAAAGTGTTGCGAAAGTTAGAAGAGGGTG
This sequence comes from uncultured archaeon, assembly GCA_964550925.1. Lineage (GTDB taxonomy): Archaea > Iainarchaeota > Iainarchaeia > Iainarchaeales > VGJJ01 > VGJJ01. The sequence goes on from CAZKAN010000081.1 coordinate 3,549, forward strand.
AGAATTTTGAAAACTCCCTCATGTCTCTCACGCGTAACGTGGATTCGCGCCTCGTTGGACGTGTCATCACTATTATTGTTGACACCGTGCGCGCGGGTGCGCAGTTGGCTGAAATATTAGATGATATTTCCCAAGACGTGCGTGAAATGAATCGTATTATTGCCGAACGCAAGTCCAAGACTATTTTGCAAGTCATTTTCATGGTGGCAGCCGGCGTGTTAGTGGCACCATTCATTTTTGGCTTGGTTTCCGTGGTGATTGACTTTTTGATTCGCACCTCGGGTAACACGGGTGCGGTGACCGGGGCTAATCTCGTGGCCATTCAGGGGGCGCGTGACTTGATTGTGCTGGCGATTAAGGGATATATTTTCATTGTGGCTGTTGCCGCGTCCGTAATGATTGGG
>CAZKAN010000082.1:0-3898 GCA_964550925.1 uncultured archaeon
ACAAGTCGAAGCACTCCAAACGATTTTAGCATCGGACATTGGTTCACTCATCACGGTCGGAATTGGGCCCATTGTTCTAGCATCCATCGTGCTACAATTGCTCGTGGGTGGGGGACTCATCCAATTGGATTTGAGCATTCCTGAAAACAAAGCACGATTTACAGCGACGCAAAAATTGCTCGCGATTATTTTATCATTCTTCGAAGGAGCAGCATTCCTAGGATTTGGTATTCCCGGCGTAGGATTTTTGTCCGCTGCACCCGGAATGTTCATTTTTGTCGTGTTACAAATTGCATTAGGAAGCATCATCCTCCTATACTTAGATGAGCTCGTTTCCAAATGGGGAATCGGAAGCGGAATTGGATTATTCATTGCTGGAGGAGTGGCACAAGGATTCTTCTGGCAAGTATTTAGACCGGCGGACCAATTCGGCAGCGCGGGAAGAATTTTCACGATTGCCCAATCACTCCTCGAAGGAAATGCTTACGCTGCATTTGTGGGATTTGTTCCCATATTGTTCGTGATCATGATTTTCCTTGCTGTGGTATTCGCGGAAGGAATGCACGTGAACATCCCCATTGCCATGGGACAAAGCGGCGCGGGCGGACGATACCCGGTGAAATTCTTGTACGTTTCAAACATGCCCGTGATTCTTGCTGCGGCGTTGTTTGCGAACATCCAATTATGGTCCACCCTCACGGCAGGAATTCCCTACGTGAACACGGTGTTCTCTGGATTATCCTGGGCCACCACCTCTCCACGCGTGGGGGGAAGTTTCTCGCTGTTAGAAGGACTTTTAACATTAGGAATTACATCCACGACAGCAATCGAAATCGCGCAAGCGATTGTTTACTTGATTGTGCTCGTGCTTACGTGTATTATCTTCGGAAAATTCTGGATTGAATTAGGCGGACAAGGCAGCAAGGCCGTGTCGGAACAACTCGATAAAAGTGGAATGTCCATCCCCGGATTCAGAAGGGATCCCCGAATCATGCAAAAAGTACTTGACAGGTATATTCCTCAAGTCACGGTCATGGGATCCATTTTCGTGGCATTACTGGCGGGATTGTCCGATATTACGGTCGCATCACTCGTTTCCGGAACAGGGGTATTACTCGCCTGCGGAATCGTGTATCGATTATACGAAGAATTAGCCAAGGCTCAGCTCATGGATATGCATCCCGCGCTGAAAGGCTTCTTCGGAGAGAAATAAAGAGGAGGAAAATGACGGTTCCATTCCCAATGTTTTAAAACGTTCTCCAAGGGAATTACCTTGGAAAACCCCTAAATATAGGGAAAAAAAGGAGAACCGTTAAACCCCGTATGTTTGCCAACCCTGCCATGGATTTGGTGGTTATTTCCGCATTATTTGCGGTGATAAGCCAAGTACTGCAGTTGGTGATGGGAAACCGAAAGGAAACCCGTCGTATCCAAAAAAACATGCGCGAAAAAAACGCCGAACTAAAGGAGTTGATGAAAAAAGGAGAATCAGCCAAAAATGACGTTGAACGTGTTCAACGTGAAATGATGGAACTCTCAACGAGTACAATGAAAAACATGCCCAAGTTGATGATCGTCAACATGATTGTTTTTCTCCCATTATTCGGATTGGTCTCCCACGCCTACAACGGAATCAAAGTCGAATTATTCTTCCCGCTCAACATGGTATGGGCACAGGGAGAATGGTTCTGGTTCTACGTGTTGTGCAGCTTCCTCATCTCCATGGTTGTGAACCACGTTCTCAACACTTATGATAATCATATTGAAAAAAAACAAACAATGACGGTGAAAAAATAATATGCCATCCAAATCCGAACGACGAAAACTCCGCGGCTTCCGACGCACAGCAAAAGCTACTCGGATGATTACCAAAGGAAAGAAACACAAGAAACTACGCTGCGCTAACTGTCACGCAGTATTGCACGGAGTCGCCCACGGAGCCAACCGTTCACGCATGGCCAAAATATCCAAAACGCAGCGCCGACCAACCGGTATGATGAGCGGAATTTTGTGCAACACGTGCAAGAGAGTCATTATTACCGAAATGGCCAAAGTCGATGCAGGCATCAAAAAAATGTCTGACACGGACATTTCCATTCGCAATTACATGAAACAGATTGAGAAGCAGGTGAAATAACACTATGTCAAACGTTTACACGAAAGGAAGAGTCTGCTACAAGACAACCGGACGAGACGCTGGGAAGAAAGTCATCATTATTGAAGACGCCAAAAACGGTTTCGCGATGGTGGAAGGAATGTACACGAAGAAAGGAAAGTGCAACGTGAACCACTTGCTCCCCACGACAAACGTGTTGAGCGTGAACGCGAACCACTCACGAGACGATTTGAAAAAAATGTTAGGAAAGGGTGAATAATCATGGCTGAAGTAAGATACATTGTGCGTATTGCCAACAAGGACTTGAATGGAAGCATTCCCATCTACCGCGCACTCACCGGAATAAAAGGAATAGGAATCCGCATGGCACGAATGATTGCCTACCAATTCCAAAAAGAACACAACATTTCCTACAACACGCCATTAGGACAATTGCCCGAAAGCATGGACGCGCAACTAGAAGCCATCGTGCTCGCGCCCCAAAAACACGGTATTCCCACGTGGACAACAAACCGCAGTAAAATGCACGAAGGAAAAAATGTTCACTTAGTGATGAACGATTTAGACTTCGCGATACGTAACGATTTACAAACCATGAAGAAACTCAAATCCTACAAGGGATTGCGACACTCGCTCGGACTCACGGTGCGAGGACAACGCACGCGAACCAGTGGAAGAAAACGAGGTTCTTCAGTGGGAGTTGAAAAGAAAGTCGAAGCCAAACCTGCCGCACCCGCGAAAGCAGAAGGAAAGAAGTAAAGGTGAACAATCATGGGTGACCCAAAATTCGCAACCAAAAAGTACGGAACTCCCAAAAAGCCGTGGGACAAGAAACTCTTGGAGACAGAACGCAATCTCCGACAACTCTATGGTTTACGCAACAAGCGTGAAATTAGAGGAATGGAAGCCACGCTTCGAGCCAAGCGACGCAACGCTAAGAACGTGTTAGCATTACCATTAGAAAAACGCGCAGCCAAAGAAAAAGAACTCTTGGACTCACTCATGAGAATGGGTGTCATGCGCGGAAAGCCTGCATTGCAGGACGTGCTCTCCCTCTCCCTGGAATCATTCCTCGAGAGACGACTCCAGACAATTGTGTGGAGAAAAAACCTCGCCAATAGTCCAAAACAAGCGAGACAATTCATCACGCACGGACATATTTCCGTGAACGGAACGAAAGTAACCGTCCCATCATACTTCGTGAGCAAAGACGAAGAAGCCACGATTGCCTATCATGGAAAACCCATGGTGTTGCAGTCCCCTCAACAAAAGCAAAAGGACGCCAAACAATTGGCTAAAGACTTTGCCCAAATGCGAGGAGAACCTGCCGGAACGGAAACAAAACTCGCCGGAGAACAGGAAGAAAACCCCCTCAACCCGGACGCGGCCGAAGCAGCCCAAGAAGCAGAGGAAGGAAAGTGATTCACCATGGCTGACAAAGACAACAAAGTAGGATTGGTGCACATCTTCGCGACGCACAACAACACGATTATTCTCTTAACCGACTTGACGGGAGCAGAAACCCTCGCCAAGTGCTCCGGTGGAGTCGTGGTGAAAACACAACACAAAGAAGGAAGTCCGTACGCTGCCATGAAGATAGCCGAAACCATCGCGCAGAAAGCACGCGAAAAAGGAATCTCCACCGTACACGTGCGCGTACGCGCCAAAGGTGGAATCCGACCCCGCAACCCCGGACAAGGTGCGGAGGCCGCGATACGAAGTTTAACAAGAAATGGAATGAGAATTATTTCCATCGAAAACGTGACACCGACGCCGCATGAT
>CAZKAN010000083.1:0-3869 GCA_964550925.1 uncultured archaeon
TATTACACGAAGAATAGATCATATATTGGAACAAATCGTAGCCAGGATAAATTTGTCAGCTATATTACAACGAGAGATGGAAGCGAGAGGCATTCATTTTTCATTGAAAAGAATTTATCAAAAAATGAAAGCTCACCATCCTATAAGCAGTTATGATGATTGGGGAGTCGTTAACAATTTGTTCTCAAAGGTAGAAAGAGAGTTTTTAAGTGAGTTGAAGCGCGAGCGCAAAGAAAAAATGAGTCCAGAAGCAAACGCAAAAATAGATTTGCATAAAAAGAAAATATCTCGTTTAACAATGGAACGTGACGTAAGAAAACGGATAATCAAAGAAGCGCGGGAAATGGTAAAAAATGGTTCAATGGATATTGGTGCCTTTTTTTTGACAAGGGGGATTAAGCAAGGCAGAATGGTCGCGCGCAAAAAACTACAAGAAATAGGTATGAATCCAGATGATGTTTTTTCAAAACTAGGCATTAACAAGGATGATGACACAGGTTTTCGCCGATTAAAAATTCTTTCACACGTTCTTCGCTCCGCAAAAACAGATGACCAAGCCAGAAACTTTGTTAAGCGTGTGATTCAAAAATATGTTAAAACCACTCCCGCCAGTGCAACCCTTCAGGGAACAGAGTTTACTCGCGCACCCACTGTATTGAATCCACGTAAGCTGGCAGAGCGTGAGCAACGAAAGGAACGCCGGCGCGCGGAAGAAGCGGCAGCCAAAGCAATTAAGAAGCCTGAACCGCAAAATGGAGAAAAGAAATTCCCCGCCACTGCGGGAGGATTTGCTTCTCTTTTTGGAAAAGAAAAACGTGTCACGGCTGAAATGGCGGTCGCACTTAACAATTTTTTGCAAGGTGTTCGTTCACGCCAATATCCAGATGCTCAAATTGACCAATTAATGGAGCACCAGATTCTCACCATCATAGCGACAAAGTTTCAAAAGTCCGGTCGGGTGAGTGAGAGGGCATTACGCAATTTAACATCACCCCCACTTTTATTTGAAAATTTTAAGCACGCTCTTCGAAGCCTCATGAAAAAAGGATATTTAGAATATGAGTTTCATATGGGGAGCAGTGAATTTGTTTCTATTACAAATGCATCGGCCAGCAGAGTTTTAGGAAAATACAACACCAAAATTTCTCGCTTGCATGAGAATGGTGGATAAAAATAGTTTAAAAAAAAAGTGATTTGGGAATGCAATCATTCCCAAACTAAAAATTATTGTTCTTCATCATCGGATGTTTCTTCCGCTTCCGTGGTGGCTTCTCCCACGACTTCTCCGAAGGAAACTTTTCCGCGGACGGCAGTGATTTTTACTTTCACGCGTTGTCCTTGTTGTGTTTTGGGAACCACGATTACAAATCCTTGTATTTTGGCAATCCCATCTCCTTTTTCTCCGATTCCTTCAATCGTGACGTCGTAGGTTTCTCCTTCCTTCACGGGGACGGGACCGAACGATGGTCGGCGAGGTCGATTTTCGTAGTTGTTGTGCATATTTGAATTCATCATAGATGGGGCCTCCTAATTTTATGGATTGAACATTTTGCGCAAAATGCTCGAAAAGAGTGATGAGTTACGTGTGGAGAGGTTAGAACGAGTAATGATGAGGGAATGCATGACTATATTTCCTGTACGTTACACGTAACTCTCTTTCGTCGAATTAAAAAACCTGCCTGGAAAGGGGCTTATTTTCCTTGTTACACGTCACTTTCTCGAGTAGAACCTTCCCTTGCGGGGAGGATCGACTTTAGGTGGAGCGTTGGGTAACACGTAGATGTACGCGTACACGGCAATCGCGATGAGGAGAATCAACAGGGAAAACAACAAAGTGATTCCCGTGTTGGGTTCTACGACTTCGATGGTCGCGCTCTGACAATTCGTGGTCAATAATGGGTCGGCTTTGGGAGACAAATAACATCCCAGCGTGTATATGCCGGGTTTGTCAAACGTTACCGTGAATGGTTGGCTCACCGCTTTGGCGGGAGAAAGGGTATCAATAATAGTCGAGGAAGGCGTCATTTTTCCTTCCGGATATACCGTAAATGTGGCCTTGAGTCCATCAATGGAAGTTATTCCATCATTTTGGGCCACCCATTGTACGTTCACGGGTTCGTTTACATTCACGCGGACTTGAGGCACTAAGAATGCTCCCCTCACGTTAAACTCGGGCGCGTCCACGAGCAAAAAAGCACGCGTACTTTCTTGGATAATTTTTTCTCCGAAAATATTCGTGTACGTGAGCACGGCCGGCGGCAAGAGAATGGATACCGCGCGCAATGGTTTGATGTCATACACGAGTTTTTTGGTTTCTCCCGGGAGAATGATTCCGCTGAAACCTGTTTCTCCTTTCAGGAGGGGAATGTATTCTAACTCATACTTGCGGTAATCAATGCTTACTTCCGTGGCTTCTCCCCCGTTGTTAGTCAAATACAATTCAATCGTGATGGGGTCACCCAACACGGGATTAGTTCCCGCGACGAATGTTTGGAATGCATTCACTTCATCAAAGCGCGCGAGTTGGTATAATCCAATTTTCGTGTCGCTGCGCACGGTAACGCGTTCAGTGACCGAGGAATTGTTTCCGCACACGCGGATGGTGTTTTGTTCTGCTTGAATGTCGGAAGGCAGGCGCAGGTGAATGTTATTATTTTCGAGCAAATCTCTTGCGCGAATGGTTTGGAATAATTCGTTGTTCACGTAGACTTGGACGTTGGCATCATTATCATTCGCGGGAGTGGTTTGCACGTTGAGCGTGAGAATGGTGTCATTTCCCTCTTCATCATACCCCGTAAATGGGGTGAATGCGAAATCATCGCAGCGCGATTGACCAAATCCATCGGCGATAAGTCCCGAAAAACCACTCGTGGAGAGTGTTTTTTCACTCACAACAAGAGCGTTAACCCCTGCGGAAAAAAATAATATGCTCAACAGTATTCCAAAAAATATTCCGTTTCTCACGATGAAAGGCCCCCTCTATTTAGTTATTCGTCTGTAAACGAATGATACGCAGAATGGAGAGCGGAACTCCTTTTTTAGGGCGATGGGTCGACACCTCACTGATGGCGGAACGAGGATAATGCTTTTTCACGTTATCCAAGACATAATTTTCTTCTTCGCAGTACACATTTTCTTGGATTTTGAGTTCCGAATACTTTCGTTGGCGTAATCGTTTTTCCAACGTGGAACGCGTGCAGCGGGTCACGCAAACATGGTTCACGGGCAATGAGAACTCGCACGAAAGGTGGCCCACGATTATGAGGTTTTTCCTCGTGTGTGTAATGCGAGAGAGGAGTTCTTTTTTCAGGGAGGGAAGGTCGACCTCATACTCATGCGTGCGGCGATTCCACACCCCTATTCCTTTTTTTCGCGCGAGGGTTTTTTCCTCGAGAATGGTGGCGTGCAATAGGGGAGCGATTTGGTGAGCGAGGGTGGTTTTTCCCGTTCCGGGAGTTCCAGACACTAACCAAATTATGTATCTTTTTGCCACATGCTTTGGGGCCATTTCAAAAATGGGAAACACGAGTTCATAAACGTGTACGCCCGCTCAACAAGCACCAACCCACACATTAACCAGAATCAAAACCGAAAAAAAATGCAAACGAAAAAAAAGCAGTTTCCGCGGGTGCAGGGGGTGCCAACCGCGGAAACCAAAGCGTCAGTTTGGACAATGTGAAATTGGTGAGGGGACGGGTGCTTCGCTCGAACGGGGGGGTTCTGCGGGCCCGTGTCTTCCTCTCCCAACCTTCTTTGCCCATGCGAGGACTGAATCGCTGACCTTTATCCCGGCTTCAGAAACCAGGGAGGGCGACTCAACGTACGCCTTTTCGAGAGACATTTTGGACTTGCTTTCCAGAGGGGAATTT